>CAITUB010000082.1 GCA_903895515.1 uncultured Acidimicrobium sp.
CAATTCTTTACCTCATCATTTTTGCGGTTCTGTCTTATGCTCTCGGATGTTTAGCGTTCCCTATTGGCGCAGTTATTCAACATCATGCAACGTTTGACAGTCCATCGAACGTGTTTTCGCAACTTAAATTCTCACGACTGGTCATTAACTTCGTTGGTTTGCAGTTCTTGGCCTTGAATGATGAAAACGGATTGATTGTCGCACGATCAACGTTTTCGCTGCTTCTTTCCAGAATTGTGTTTTTTGACACTATTCTCATCCCGATCCTCTTTTTGAAATCAGCTGTATCAAGAATTTCATTTCAAACTAAAGAAAAAGTTTTGGTCTTAATGTCGTTCCTGTTCTTTTATGGTGTTGTCTCTCAGACAACTTGGAACTCAACTCGTCAGAACATTCCATTTCTCGCATGCATGGGCGTGCTTGCAGTGGCTGACATTGAGCACTTCCGAAAAATCAAAGCAAAAGTTGCACCAAAACTGTTGATGGCGACTCGTTAACTCCATGACCAAGTTGCATTTTGTTGTCAATGAAGACTGGGCGTTTATCTCCCACTTCTATGAACGCGCTGTTGCAGCTAAATCTGCTGGGTACAAAGTGGGAATCAGCGCTCATTTGGGTGATAAACGAAGCATTCTCGAAAATGCAGGATTCACTCTTTACCCTCACCACATTTCACGAAGTGGAACCAACCCGCTCGTTGAAATTCGAAATCTTCTTGCAATGGTCAAGGTGTTTCGAGCATCCAAACCCGACATCATCCACCTCATTGCTCTTAAACCAATCGTGATCGGTGCAATTGCTGCTCGAATCTACGGAAAAGCTCAAGTTGTTTGTGCCCCAATCGGAATGGGCTACCTCTTTTCATCAAGTGACCGAAAGGCTCGCTTTCTTCAACCTGTTATTCGCTTCATGCTTCGCCGTATTTTGAATTTGAGAAACACTCAGGTGATCATTGAGAATGACGAAGACTGCGCATCACTCATCTCGGGCAAGTTTGTAAAAGTGACAAACATACAAGTGATTAAAGGTGCGGGAGTTGACCTCAGTTCGTATCAGGCAACTCCAGAGAATTTTGATACTCAAGTGGTCACAATGTTTGCTCGCGTTCTTCGAGATAAAGGTGTTCTCGATTTCGTAGCGGCTGCGAACATTGTCCACAGACAGTTTCCTAAGGCAGCTTTCCAACTGGTTGGCGACTGCGACCCAGGAAACCCGACTTCATTTAACGAGAACGATGTGCGTTCTTGGGAGTCTGCCGGATCAATCAGATGGCTCGGTTATCGAAACGATGTACCAGCACTTCTTGCTGCTTCAAATATTGTCTGTTTGCCGTCCTACAGAGAAGGTCTGCCCAAAACGTTGATCGAAGCGTGCGCAGCACAGAGAGCAATCGTTGCCACTGATGTGACCGGGTGCCGAGAGGTAGTCACACACGGTTCAAATGGGCTTTTGGTTCCCGTTCGGAACCCTGAGCAACTTGCTACAGCGATCTCCCAATTGCTCGGTGACCAAGTTCAGCGCACAACATTTGCCAAGAACGGAAGACTTCGAGCCGAGAACGAATTTGCGTCGCCTATTGTCATCGAACGAACCCTTGCCGTCTATAAGAAAGTGCTCAGCGTTTGATTACTCCAATTCTCGCTATCGCCCTCTTCCTGGCCTCTGCATTCACAACTCGTCAACTAATTGTGAACTCCAATCGTTTTTCGAAAATGGACATCCCGAATGAGCGAAGTTCGCACATCACCCCCACCCCACGTGGCGGAGGAATAGCGTTTGTTTCAACATCACTCATTGGATTCCTTATTCTTCTATTGAATGATGCGCTCAATAGAACCGAGCTTCTTTCACTATGTTGTGCAGGAGTAATCGTCGCCATTGCAGGACATCTTGATGATCGGCAGAAGATCTCAGGCGCCACCGTTCGGCTCGTGCTCCACGCAATCAGCGCAATCATCCTCATCGTTGGAGTAGGAATTCCTGCACAGATCTCACTCTTTGATCGAACAGTTAACACCGGGATAGTTGGTTCAATTCTTGGTGTTATCTACTTGGTGTGGTTACTCAACTTGTTCAATTTCATGGATGGAACTGACGGCATTGCGGCAAGTGAAGCAATTTTTATTGCTCTTGCAGGAGCCTTTCTTAACTACCACGTTCTTTCTCATGCCAACCACAGCGACGCAGCAATAGTTCTCGCTGCCAGCACCTTCGGATTCCTTCTCTACAACTGGTCACCAGCAAAAATATTCATGGGCGATGTTGGTAGTGGATATTTAGGGATTGTTATTGGTGGGCTTTCACTCATGGCGGCCAAACAACAGCATGAGCTTTTATGGGTGTGGGTCATTTTGCTCGCAGTATTTGTAAGCGATGCAACGATTACGTTGATTCGTCGTTTAGCTCGGAAACAAAAGCCACATGTCGCTCACCGCAGTCACGCATATCAACACCTTGCAATTCGATTTAATTCACATGCGAAAGTCTCGCTAATCGTTCTTGCAATCAACGTTGTGTGGCTTCTGCCAATTGCATTCCTTGTTGCCGACAACCAATTACCAGGAACCACTGGTGTAGTAATTGCTTACGTTCCGCTTCTTGTTGCGGCGCTAATTCTTGGCGCTGGAAAAGATTCAGCGACTAACTAATTCGCGTTAAGCGAACGAGTGGAATTCGACGTTCGGTCTTCAGCTGATAGTTCGCAAAATCTGGCCAAATCCCCACCATCGTGCTCCATGCAGTCTCACGATCGGCATCTTCAGCCATGGTCTGTGCGTTTGCTTGAAACACTTCAGGGCCAACTTGCAG
>CAITUB010000083.1 GCA_903895515.1 uncultured Acidimicrobium sp.
CCAGGAATTATGGGACACATTGAATGCCGATGAGATCGCCAAAGACATGGGTGCTGTGTTTGTGAAGTTAAATGGCCCGCGTTATTGGCTGCTTGACGGATTGGGTTCGAAAGTTGCGGTGGTGGACCCTGTGTTTAAAGACTTCAACGGAATTCAAATGCGTCGCATTGCGACTATTCCAATTGGCGCCGATTTTGCAGCCGGCCCATACACGATTCGTAATGTGAATCGCGGAGCGGTGTTCTTCTTTGATGCGGGAAAAACTGTGTATGAATTGGTTGACCCAGAAGGTCGCGCATTTGTTTTGCAGGCGCGTTGCGTGGGTGTTGACCCAGGTATGACCGAAGAATCGTTGGCAACACTTGGCGAGCGCCTTGCGCTTCCCGAGGGCTGGTCGTATCGCACACGGGTGCTGGATGCTGAATTAGTTGTTGACACCAGTGCAACGTTGGCCACAGTGGTGCAAGACGAATTCGAAAACACCTACACGCTTCCGTATTAATCCCATTTATAGTAAATGTGTCCACATTGGGTGATATTGTGTACACATGAATATTGGCGTGCGAGAACTCAAACAAAACCTCTCTGAATACTTGGACAGGGCCGCCAATGGTGAATTAGTTGTGGTCACTGATCGCGGTGTTCCAAAAGCGTTGATTGTGGCAATACCGGGTGGCGATCAAATGTCGCTGGGCGTTGAAGAGGGTTGGATAACACCGCCATCACGAACTGGGAAATTGAATGCTCCTTTGCACTTGCTGTCACAGCGCCGATCGATGGATGTGATTAGCGAGGATCGTGGCGAATGACAACGTATGTCGACTCAAGCGCTTTGTTGAAGCGATATGTGAAAGAACCAGATTCCGAGTATGCCACGTCGCTTGTAGACGCAGATGAAGTTCTTGCAACTAGTTGGCTCACGGTCGTCGAAGTTCGTCGTTCATTATCAAAACTTCTGAAAGGGAGCGATCTCGCAAGAGCAAACCAAGTTGCACAAGAAGACATGGACAAAATGGCGCTAGTTCTGCCAGATGCAACCACATGGTTGGCAGCTGCGGAAATTGGTGCTGCACTTAATGTCCGTTCCTTAGATGCGCTTCATTTGGCTTGTGCTCAGCGGCTACGCATTCCTGCAATTCGCTTTGTTACATTCGACATTCGCCAAGCAATTGCTGCGAGAGCACTTGGGTTTTCTGTAGTCGGTGCCTAACTTAAGAGAACGACAGGATGTTGCCGATTTCAGGCGACATTTCCCCGGCAACTAATTGCGAGTAGGTATCGCTCACTGAATCTGCACCGTGCAGGTGCTCAATGCGTAACCACTGTTTTGAACCTTCAATAAATGTGTTGAGCGCAGTGTTGAGGCGCATGTTGAACTCTTCTCGACCCCACTCTTTGCCTCGCTTCGATAATTGACTAGGAGCAAAGAAGAATTGTGGTTTGGGACCGGGAAAATCAACACGGTGACTGGTTTGATCCCAGTGTGTTGCGCCAATGCTGCAGGAATACTTCAGGGATTCACCAAAGTGGGTGTGTGTACCTGCGACTATTTCAGGATTTCCAGCCATGTCGGCAAGCACGGTTTGGATCGAAGGATTGAGCGAAGCGATCTCGCTGTAGGCCACAACGTCATGGTATTCGCCAATGCTGTTCACGAAGTTAACGTTCGTTTCCGATGTGAGCCCGATCACGCGCATCGTTGAGTTTGTGCGTAAACAATGGGCGAGTGCAATTGAGGTTTTGCTGGATGCACTGGTAATCAGCACCTGTGTTGCGTCAAAAAAGTTCTGCTCGCGCAGAAAG
>CAITUB010000084.1 GCA_903895515.1 uncultured Acidimicrobium sp.
ACTTGCACTTGCAGCAGCGCAAGCAACTGGACTGCCCGTATGGTTCGGACTTTCAGCACGACGTAGCGATGCAGGAAACATCGTCAGCTTCAATCTCGCCGAAGAATCTCCGCTTGAAACCATCATCAATTTCATTCCAGTGACAGGTATCGATGTGGTCAATGTGATGCACACGCAACCTCAAGCGGTGAGTGACACCATCGAAATGGTGCGCAAGCGGTTTACTGGCCCAATCGGTGTTTACCCTGACAGTGGATATTTTGAAATGCCCGACTGGAACTTCAACGAAGTGATTCCCGCAGAAAAACTTGAAGAGTTTTATTCCGAATGGGTGAACAACGGAGTGCAACTCATTGGTGGATGCTGTGGTCTCACCATCGAACACATCCAAGCTGCACAGCGTGTTAAGGCTGCTGCGAAGTAATTACTCGTCGAAACGTCAAGTTAATGCGAGGGCCAACTTTGGTCTTCGTCTTTGCTATTTGATGCACCCAGCAGTGCTGCGATAACCCCGACATCACGAGCAACGAACCATCTTCCAAGTCAACACGGACGGTCTCTCCAGATTCCTTGTGTCGCAAGTCGAATCTGCGTGTAGCGCCAAGACTGACTGAAGCAATGGTCGGTTCACTTCCATTCACGGCTTCATTATCTGAATGCCAACTGACGCTGTCATTGCCATCGCGATACAGGTTGACCAGCACCGAGTTGTACTCTGCGCCAGTAGCCAACGCGCAAGCATTCATGACATCAGTTAACAGTGGCGTCATGGCATGTGGCGTGCGAGCAATGCCTGAATACACATAACTCACTTTTGTGTTGGTAAACCATGTGGATAATCCAGCTTGCGGATATTTCTTTCCAAACATCACTATTTCTGGCATCTCCCACGGAGTTTCTTCGTTGAGTTGAGCAAAGTATTTTGTGGATTCAGCAGAAGAAATGAACCTCGGAATCAACAATGCACTTCCGTCAAATGGCAACAACTCGCGCTTGTCACTAAACAGGCTGGGAGTGCTCATGGTTCGTTCATATTGTTGCACTATTGCTACGGTCGTGTCATGACCGATTGGCGAAATCTCAGCGCCAGAGCGTCGCTTGCATCACACCGATTAATCGGCTGGATCTATTGGGACCCAAAGGGCATTCAGCTGTTTACCGATCTTGGCGTACCCAATGGGCTGGGTTATTACATCACCACTCGTTCTGCCCCGCTGGCAAATGCTGGAAACGATGTTGTTACCGCAGCGTTTTATTCCATTCGTGCAGAATTCATCAATCTGTGCTTGGACATTGCACGCCAACACACCACGTTTGAAGACGCATACCGCGTTCGCAACGAAGCAGTAGTGGCCGGGTTGCGCGAATATGCGCCAGAAATTATCAACGAACTTGGCGCACTTGCCCCTCAATTGTGGGAAGCTGCCGATTCACTTCCGCTTGCTGGCCACACGGTGTACGCAGCACACAAAAGTTGGCAGCGCAACGAAGACAATCCGGTGCTCAGTGCATGGCTTGCCGTGAATTGCATTCGCGAATGGCGAGGCGACACACACTTCGCCATTCTTGCCAGCGAAGACATCAGCGGTGTGCAGGCGGGGCTTTTGCACGATGCGTTTTTGGGTTACCCAGGCGACTGGATTCCACGCAGCCGTGGAGCCGATGACGCACAACTTGAGGAAGCTTGGAATGTTCTCGACGCACGTGGATTCGTTACCGACGGTTGCATCAACGAAGCTGGCCTCGCCTACCGCGAGTACATCGAGGACAAAACCAATGAACTCTGTGAGAAAGCGTGGC
>CAITUB010000085.1 GCA_903895515.1 uncultured Acidimicrobium sp.
AGCAACTGAATATAACTTTCTGCAACTTTTAGCAAGGCTTCTTCAACGCCGTCAGATTCCACTACTTCGCGGTGGTCCACTGTTGCGCCAAATGCTTTTTGGTAATAGGCGATGGCGGCTTCAAGGTCTTTTACGGCAATGGCAATGTGGTCAATTTCGGTGAGCAACATGATTGGTCCTTAGCTTCTGCGGAAATGGCGAAGGTTCTTTTCGCCAACCTTTTCACGGAACTCTGGGTTGTTAATGCCCATGCCTTCACGCGGTGCCATGCACAGCACACCAATTTTTCCTTCGTGCATGTTTTTGTGCACTTGGTATGCAGCGTCACCGGTTTGGTTCAGGTCGAATACTTGCGAAAGCACTGGGTGAATCATGCCCTTTTGAATAAGTCGGTTGGCTTCCCATGCTTCGCGATAGTTAGCAAAGTGTGAACCAACGAGTTTCTTGAGTCGCATCCAGAAGTAACGGTTGTCGAATTCCATCATGTAGCCGCTAGTTGCTGCACACGTTGCAATGGTGCCACCCTTCTTGGCTACATACATAGATGCAGCAAAGGTTGAACGCCCTGGGTGTTCGAACACGATGTCTGGGTCCTCGCCAACAAGTGCGCGAATATCGCCACCAAAACGTTTCCATTCTTTTTCGTCGTGCGTGTTTTCGTCTTTCCAGAATTGGTAGTTGCCCGCACGACGATCGATGATGGCTTCAACGCCCATGCCACGAAGAATCTCTGCTTTGTCGGCCGAACTGACGACACCAATAGGAATGCCACCGCCGTTCAAGACGTATTGCGTTGCATATGCACCGATGCCACCAGTTGCGCCCCAGATCAACACCACATCACCTTGTTTCATGTGTGCGCCGTTTGGCGAAACGAGCATGCGATAACTGGTGCTGTTGCACAATGCATTCACTGCTGCTTCTTCCCACGACAAATGCTCAGGCTTTGGCATCAGTTGGTTTGCCTTCACCACGCTGAGGTCGGCAAGACCGCCAAAGTTTGTTTCGTAACCCCAAATGCGTTGATTGCTTCCAAGCATGGAGTCGTTGTGTGACGATGGGTCTTGATCGTCTACGTGATTGCAATGCACGGTAATTCTGTCGCCCGGTTTCCAGTTGCGAACTGCCGAGCCAACACGCAGCACCACGCCCGATGCGTCGCTGCCCATGATGTGATACGGAAGGTCGTGGCGCTTTGCCCATTCGCTTTCGCGAGCAAGGCGAGTAAGTGCACTAAACGTTGAGATCGGTTCGAAAATGCTGCTCCACACTGTGTTGAAGTTGATGCTGCTGGCCATGACGGCAATCAGTGCTTCGTCTGGCGCAATTTCCGGTGTTGCTACTTCTTGAATGTGCACGCTCTTGCGTGGGTCTTTGTCGGCTGAAGCCACGCCAGCAAACATTTCTTGATCCTCTTTGCGCACCACAGCCGCGCGGTATGAATCGGGAATTTGCAGGGCAGCAAATGCCTTGGTGTCGGCATTGTTTTCGATGGCTTCGAGGATGCTTTTCATGGGTTAGAGGGTAGTGAGCAAATCCGCCTACGCTCTAGTCATGCCAGGTTCATACATCATCGCCGGAGCCCGTACCCCTATTGGGAAAATGAGTGGAGCACTCGCCTCATTTTCTGCTGCAGACCTTGGCGGATTCGCCATTGCCGCAGCGTTGCAACGCGCAGGCGTTGCGCCACACGAAGTGGAACACGTGATTATGGGTCAAGTGCTCATGGCGGGTCAGGGCCAAGTGCCTTCACGCCAAGCCGCTTCAAAAGCTGGCATACCAATGAGCGTGCCAAGCATCAACATCAACAAGGTGTGCTTGTCGGGACTGAACTCCATTTACTTGGCAGACCAAATGATTTCTAGTGGCGAAGCCGACATTGTTATTGCAGGCGGAATGGAAAGCATGACCAATGCTCCGTACCTTGCAATGGGTGCACGCAGTGGTTTCCGTTTTGGTGATGTGCAATTGCTAGACGCAATTCAACGCGATGGTTTGTGGTGCGCATTTGATGCCTGCCTCATGGGCCTTGGCACCGAGCGTTACGCAGCCGGCGACATCAGCCGCGATGTGCAAGATGATTTAGCAATGAAGAGCAACCAGCGTGCAGCAGCTGCAATTGCAGCAGGCCGACTTGCAGACGAGATTGTTCCTATTTCTATTCCGCAACGCAAGGGCGACCCGTTGGTGATTGACACCGATGAAGGTGTGCGCGCAAGCACCACCATGGAATCACTTGGTTCGTTAAAGCCAGCATTCGATAAAGACGGAACTGTTACCGCAGGTAACGCCAGTCAAATTAGCGACGCAGGTTCGGCCATTGTGATGATGTCGAAGCGCGAAGCCGAACGACGTGGCGTGAAGCCGCTTGGCGAATTTGTTTCGTACGGAATGGTTGCTGGCCCAGACAACGCATCGTTGTTGCACCAACCAAGTCGCAGCATTATGAAAGCGCTCGAGCGCTCTGGCAAAAAAGTGAGCGACGTTGACTTGTTTGAAATTAACGAAGCATTTGCTGCAGTAGGAATTGCATCAATGCGCGAACTTGGAATTTCGGATGACATCGTGAACGTGAAC
>CAITUB010000086.1 GCA_903895515.1 uncultured Acidimicrobium sp.
GAAGACACCGCAACTTTGTGTTTGCGAGACAAGTCTGCAGTCTTGCCCTTCGCTGTCGTTCCATCTTCGTTACGCACAAGTGGTCGAAGTCCAGACCACACTGCGGTCACATCATCAATTGTCACGTTCGTGGTGATCGATTGGTTGAGCGCTTCCAATACATAGTGAATATCTTCGGCGCTTGTTTGCGATTCATCTACGCCGCCCGCAAAGTCGGTGTCTGTTGTTCCAACGTAGGTGTATTGATACGTACCGTCACCGTTTGGAATCCATGGCACCACAAACAAACTGCGCCTATCTCGACGTACCGGAATCACGATGGCAATGTCGTTCTGCACTTTCTTCCAGGGAACAGTGATGTGGATTCCCTTTGCAGGGCGAATGCTGTGCGGGTTTGTTCCTTCATCGGCTTGGCGAACGTTGTCAGCCCACACTCCTGCGGCATTGACCACAGTGGTTGCACGAATGGTGAACGGCTCGCCATCAGTTGGTTGAACAGTCGCGCCACGGGCAACGCCTGCTTCGTCGTGCACAATTTTTGTAACCGCACACTGATTAGCAATTGCGGCACCATGTTGCACTGCGGTACGAGCAACGGTGACACACAAACGTGAATCGTCGGCAGCAGCGTCGTAGTACAAATACGCACTGCCAAGTTTTTCAAATGGCATGGTCGGCAAGTGTTTGTGCGCGGCTTTCGCTTTCAAACGACGATGAAACTTTCCAATACGCCAACCACCGGTCAGGTCATACATCCACAACGCACTACCAAGCGCACGCGCAATCTTTCGGGAAACAACTCCGTCCTTAGTGAGGATGGGAATCATGAAGGGGAGGATGTGTACGAGGTGTGGCGCGTTTTTACGCAGGCGCTGGCGCTCGTGAAGCGCCTCGTAGACCAAACCAATTTCGCCCTGTTGCAGATAGCGAAGTCCACCATGAATGAGCTTGCTGCTCTTCGATGAAGTGCCCGACGAGAAGTCGTCTTTTTCAACAAGAGCGGTTCGCAGCCCTCGGGAAGCGGCATCCAAGGCCACTCCAACACCAGTAATTCCGCCACCAATGACCAAGACATCGAATTGCTCGCTTTTGAGGCGATCGATATTGGTATCTCGGTTGAAATTCACGCAGTCAGCCTAAACGCCTGCCCCTCTCAGACCGCTATTTTGCGCCATATTCCGTTCATTTCTAATTTGCACAGATTTCTTATTCGCACGACTTGCTAATTAGGTTTCATCTGAATTATCTTGCTCCTCATGCAAACGCCTACCGAACTCGCAGCGGCATATCGCAGCCAGGGTCGCAAACTCACCCCGCAGCGTCAATTGTTGTTTCAGCTGATGCACGGCAACGATAAGCACCCAACGGCCGAGTCACTATTTGCCGAAGCAACTGCCCAGATGCCTGGTATTTCGTTGCGCACGGTGTATCAAACGTTGAACGAACTTGCCGAAATGGGCGAACTCCAATTCATCGATATCGGTGGTGGCGCAACTCGCTTTGATCCAAACCTTGACGACCACCACCACGTGGTGTGCGTTGACTGCGGACAGATTCGCGATGTGCATGTAAACGGCACTGCGGCATTGAAGCCAGTCGGTATCGAAGATTTCACCATCAACGATGTCGGAGTGGTGTTTCAAGGCGTGTGTTCAACATGCGAAAAAAGTCGTGCGAAGTCACACAAGACAGCGCATGCAAAGTCTCCTGCACAGCAGGCGAAAATAAGTAAGTAAAACCAAACCAAACAACAACAGAGGAGAAAATCATGGCAGGCCTCGCAGGCACACATACACATGAAAACCTCAAGGAAGCGTTTGCAGGCGAGAGCCAAGCAAATCGTCGTTACTTGTGGTTCGCACAGAAGGCAGACATCGAGGGTTACCCAGACATTGCTGGCTTGTTCAAGAACGTTGCTGACGGCGAAACCGGTCACGCACACGGTCACCTTGAATATCTTGCAGAAGTAGGCGACCCAGCATCGGGAGAGCCAATCGGCGACACCGAGCAGAACCTGAAGTCTTCAATTGCAGGTGAAACTTATGAGTACACCCAGATGTACCCAGGTTTCGCAAAGACCGCACGCGACGAAGGCTTTGCCGAAATCGCTGACTGGTTCGAAACTCTTGCACGCGCTGAGAAGAGCCACGCTGGCCGCTTCGCAGAAGGCTTGAAGAGCATTTCCTGATTTAGGAAATAGTCATTACTTGGTGGGTGTTGCATGGGTAACTGTGCAACATCCACTGCAAGTTTTTTAGTTAATAACAAAGGCACAAGACCATGACAACAATTTACGATCCACATCACCCGCTCTATCTCGACGAGGCCGACACTCGCAAA
>CAITUB010000087.1 GCA_903895515.1 uncultured Acidimicrobium sp.
ATCGTTGTGGCCGGTTTCGTTGGTCGCAGTCGCGCACCAAAGGCTGCTGGTCAGGCATACGACGCCAGTAAGTAATTGCTATTTGGCTTTAGGGCGAAACGCTTCAACACCATTGCCCACATCTATGTGAGCACCGCCAATGATGTCAATGCAATAGGGAATTGCAGGCATAACTGCATCGAGACACTGTGCGATTGACGTTGGCTTGCCGGGCAAATTGACGATGAGGCATGTGCCTCTAATGCCTGCGGTTTGACGCGACAAAATTGCGGTTGGAACATATTGCAGGCTTACTTGGCGCATGAGTTCGCCAAACCCCGGCATCATCTTTTCGCACACGGCTTCAGTGGCTTCTGGCGTGATGTCGCGAAGGGCTGGGCCAGTGCCACCTGTTGTCACGATCAACGAACATCCTTCGGTGTCGGCAAGCTCGATCAATGTTGCTGCAACCACGTCGGTTTCATCGGGGACGATGCGCGAAACATCAGTCCATTCACTGGTGATGTGCTTGTCGAGGTATTCGCGAATGGCTGGACCACCTAAGTCTTCGTACACGCCTTGAGACGCACGATCGGAGACGGTGACCACACCTATTCGGGCGACTACCACTGCAACAACTTGGGGTCATGTCGGCGACTTGGTCGAGTGAGTCTCAACTGAAGTGAGCGCAACACTTGTCGCATTCCGTATCGGAAACCGACGCGCGTGAATGCCGCGTTGGAGAGCGTTTGCAAACGTTCGGTCGTTTGACGCAAGTTTGTGAGGAACGCTTGTTGAAGCGGGTCGAGCACAAAGGATGCAGTAGATGCAGCGTAGTTGTGGCGCTCAAAATGGAACCACTCATAATCTTCGTGGTAAGTCTGTTCGAGCAGGTCGGCTGTCTCGCGATCAAATACCTGATCAATCTTGATACCTAGTCCGCTGTTTAAGCGTTGTAGTGCAATATTGGTTCCACCACGCGCATTCAACACATCGGCAAGGCGTTGCATTTCTCCATGCTGGTCAATGCGAATGAACTCTTGATATTCCAATTGGTTCGAATACAGCGTGTTGAACTGTGGACGAAAGTGATCATCGATTGAAAATGCATCGCGATTTGCATGAATTGCTCGAGCAAACTTTTTAAATGTTGCCGCTACATCCACGCGACCATCAACCAGTACGTCTGAGCATGCTTCGATGATCGATTTTGGAGTTCCAGGTGCCCGCAAGAATGCACGATTCTCCCAAGACGAATACGCGCGCTTCAACGGGTCGCGAAGGGCGGCTACGCGAAGCCATTCTGGGGACTGAATGACTTCCCATTGTTCTTTAGGCGACAGATCAAACATTCGACGAAGGCCGTGCACTCGATAGTTGTGGATGGTCTGTTCTTGAGAGATATTCGGCGTAATAATTTCGCGAGCTGCTTGTTCGTTGTATGTGCCCTCAATCTGGGCGACCAACAATTTCAATGTGCTGCAGGCAACCTTTGTCGTTGGCACGTACATCACTTTGATTCGCGGAGCAATCAGCGCGTACCCGATCATCAAAGGCAGTTGAGGGTGCGGGTCGTATTGCACGTTGACTATCTTTTCAGGTCGCAACGCAGCAACACGTCACGCAACAATGTCTCTACGCACTGATCCAACGATTCACCATTGGCGCATAGTGAGAATTCGGGTGCAGTAGGGGCTTCATATGGAGCGTTTACGCCGGAAAGCCCAATGCTTGCACCTGCCTTTACCTGTGCGTATAAGCCTTTGGTGTCGCGCTTTTCGCATTCGGCTAGCGAAGTAGCAACATGCACCTCAACAAATTCCAGATTGTCCGATGTGTGTATCAGACGAGCGAATTGGCGCCCAGAAGCAAATGGGCTGATGATGGGTACCAGGGTGATCGCACCAGATAGAGCAAATAGTTTGGCGACCTCTGCCATTCGGCGAACGTTTTCTGCTCGATCGTCGTCGGTGAACCCAAGGTCGCTATTGAGACCATGCCGCACATTGTCGGCATCCAATACGTAGGCGAATTTGCCCAATTCAGTTAACTTGCGTGCCAGTTCGTGGGCAATCGTTGACTTTCCAGACCCCGATAAACCTGTGAGCCAAATAGTCATACCGTGAAATTTGTGGGCATTCCAAAGCTGTTCACGACTGACCTTGGGCTCATGCCACACGGGTTGGTTCGCCGAGTTTGTCATGTGC
>CAITUB010000088.1 GCA_903895515.1 uncultured Acidimicrobium sp.
ACTCCCCATGCCCACGATGTAAGTCCGGAACAGTCAAATGAATTTCCTGGCGACTTGGAACCAAATCGGTAACGAACGCCTAATTGGGAAAGTGCTGCACGAATTGCGGCACCAGCCTTTGAAGATGCCGGTGCAACGTTGGCGTATTTCGAGCCCTTAAATTTCGCAGCCTCTGCCTGAGCAGCATCTAAAGCAGCTGACTCTCGACGCTGACGCTCCGACCTCAAAGCCGAACCCAAATCTTTTTCCGCTTGCGCCTGCATTTGCTCGTACTGACTCGAAAGCGCTTCTGCCTTATCCAACGTTGCTGCCGCATAATCGGCTGCTGCTGCAGCCTTCTTCTTTTGCTTCTCTAAGGTTGCTCGCTCTTTTGCCAAATCGTCAATTACACCCTGGAGTGCATCTGTATTTCCCACACCCGTATTCAGTGCGACACCCGTCAAATACTTTTTGCGAACAATATCGCTGAGTGAACTTGTTGAGCCAAGAATGCTTGAAAGCCCACTTGACAAACCACCATGCGTAAACGCCTTCAACGCAAGTTGTTTCAACTCTGCCTGCATCGTTGAAAGTTCAACTTCTTTTTCTGCAATTCGCTTTTCGGTGTTTTTGATTTCAACGGCAATGTCTTCCATGTCGTTTGTTGCGAGTGCATAGTCTTCGCCGAGTGCGTCAATCTGCTCACCGATGCGATCGAGTTCAGCAATGATCTGATTGACTCGCTGCTGCTCGTCGTTTGACGACCCATTTGCAGGCACATGGCCCAGAGCATTAACGGGCGCAACGGGGTAACCCACAGCCACCGAAGTGGAGAGGATGATGGCCACCAATGCTGGTGCGCTTCGACGTACACGCCCAATGGCGTCACGGATCATGATGGGATAATCCTACCGATAGTTACGGTTTGATGTCATTCAGCGAAAAGCCCAACAAATAGGGCTATTCCCACTCAATAGTTCCTGGTGGTTTCGACGTCACGTCGTACACCACTCGGTTAATACCTTTCACTTCATTAATAATTCGCGAGGACATTTTCTCGAGCAGCTCGTATGGCAAACGTGCCCAGTCAGCTGTCATTGCATCTTCGCTAGTTACCGCACGAATGATGATTGGCCGACCGTACGTGCGCTCGTCACCCATCACACCTACTGAACGAATATCGGCAAGCACTGCAAACGCTTGCCAAATTTCGCGCTCAAGACCCGCGAGTTTTACTTCTTCACGCACGATCGCATCGGCCTCTTGCAAAATCGCAACTTTGTCTGGAGTTACTTCACCAATGATGCGCACTCCAAGACCGGGCCCTGGGAACGGCTGACGCCACACAATTTCGTCTGGCAATCCCAATTCAGTTCCCACTTTGCGCACTTCATCTTTAAACAACGTGCGCAGTGGTTCACACAACTTCAATTTCATGTCGTCTGGAAGTCCGCCAACGTTGTGATGACTCTTAATCACGCTTGCAGTTCCATCTACGCCACCGCTTTCAATGACGTCTGGATACAGCGTTCCTTGTACCAAAAACTTTGCGTCGGTGATGCCGCCAGTGTGTTCTTCAAAAATACGAACAAAAGTTTCACCGATTGCCTTGCGCTTCGCTTCTGGCTCGGTGATGCCCTTAAGTTTTTCGAAGAATCGTGCACCAGCATCCACATGAATCAATTCGATACCCATGTTGCGCTTAAACGTTTCAACAACTTGCGCGCTTTCGTTCTTGCGCATGAGTCCAATGTCTACATACACGCAGGTGAGTTGATTACCAATCGCTTTATGCACCAGTGCTGCAGCGACTGCAGAATCCACTCCGCCCGACAACCCACAGATCACTCGTTCTTTACCTACAAGTTGGCGAATTGCGGCAACTTGATCATCGACGATTGATGACATGGTCCACGATCGCTCTGCACCAACAAGTCGATACAAGAACTGTTCCAACACATCTTGACCGTGCTCGGTGTGCCCAACTTCTGGGTGATACTGCACTCCCCAAATTTTCCGCGTAGGACTTTCAATAATTGCCATCGGTGCATCGGGTGTACTCGCTGTGGCAACGAACCCACTTGGCAATACCGACACTGCATCGAAATGACTCATCCACACACTGAGTTGGGCCGGAATTGCATCGTGATGTAACTGCGATGTTGAGCCTTCAATTCGCTGCAAGGCAGTTCGCCCATATTCGCCTCGACCACCGCGAGCAACTTCCCCACCTAGTTGCTGGGCAATGAGCTGGCAGCCATAGCAAATGCCCAAAATTGGAATGCCCAATTCGTAAATCTCGGGGTCAAGCAGCGGTGCGCCTTCAACGTGAACGCTGGCTGGGCCGCCCGACAAAATGATGCCAATTGGCTTACGCGCACGCACTTCTTTGGCCGTAATGCGATGCGGCACGATTTCCGAATACACCTGCGCCTCGCGCACTCGACGAGCAATCAACTGGGCGTATTGGGCACCGAAATCAACCACCAAAACCGTGGGCTGCGGTGTGGATTCGGAAGCCATAGAGACACATGACCTTAGTTGAGGACTGGCAATTGAGCCCAAGAGGTGTGACGATACACAGGTGAGTTCAGACACCACCCAGCCAATTGCACCAACAAGCGACACCACCATTCCCGACTTGTTAAACGGAATGGATTACAGCGCTTGCGTTGGTCTGTACCAAAAACCAGGATGTGGAACGAAGCCAGTGCTGTCGGGAGATCGTGGTGGTCCAATGCAGATTGCGGTGTTTGGAATTTTGATTGCCGGCATGGCATTCATCGGAATACGAATTGCACGCAGTGTGATGGCTCGTGACCGTGAACACGACACTGCCGCAGGCATTAAGCCTTAACCAAAGCGACTAGTTTTTCCATGTGTTGAAAAACCGTGGAGTCCTTGGAGTTCTGTTTGGACTCATCAGCGCAACGCTGTACGGCATCACACCAATTTTCGTATATCACGCAACAGATCATGGTGCTGATTCTTTTGGACTGATGTGCTCGCGATACATCATTGCTGTCGTTGTGCTACTCGTTTATCGAATGTTCACAACAGGACTCGGCAAATGGCCGACGAAAAAGCTCAGCCTAAAACTGTTTCTACTTGGCGCAATCGGTTTGTACTCGAACAGCATTTGCATGTTTACCGCATTTGATTATTTGCCAAGTGGACTCGCAATGGTGCTGTTCTACTTCTACCCAATTCTGGTTGTGATATTCGGTTGGGTGTTTTTTCGACACGTGCCACCAAAAATCATTTGGCCGTGCCTCGCCATCACTTTGCTTGGCGTTGCATTAAGCGCAAGCAAATTGTCTGGTGGTCAAGCAAAAGGTGTTGCCATCATCGTGTTCGGAGCATTTGCATACGCCATCTATTCCGTTCTTGCAGCTGCGTCGATGCCAAAAACCGACTTAATCAGCGGCCTCATTCTCATTTTTGGCGGCGCTGGATTTTCTTTTGTTGTGGTCTGGTTGCTCGACCCACCAGGTCTGCCGACGACCATGCCATTCGTTGTAGACGTTTGGCTGCCAGCACTTGAAATTGGAGTTGTTGGAACTATTGGCGCTATGGGAATTTTCTTTGCCGGTATGAACCTCATTGGCGCAAGCAAAAGCGCCGTCATTCAAACTTGGGAAGTTCTCGTTGCCATCTGCAGCGGCGTGTTCTTTTTGAACCAGAGCTTCAGTATTCGCCAGTTATTTGGCGCCGTGCTTATTTTGAGCGGTGTAATCGTGCTACTTCGCGTAGAGGCCAAGCAAAATAACGCCGATATCCTGTTACCTACATAGCAATGTAAGTACTTCTTGCAGGGTTGGGTGAAATCCCCTACCGGCGGTGAAAGCCCGCGACCCTCACGAGCAATCGTGGGGCTGATCTGGTGAAATTCCAGGGCCGACGGTCAGAGTCCGGATGGGAGCAGGAAGGCGAAGGTTGCGCTTGCGTTTGCACGTACCGCTTCTTGCGGTCTGTTCGCACATGCCGGTGTTGCTTTTGTCGTCTTCGCTCTGCCCTGCACGTGGCGCGAACTGCGCGACAACAAAAGGGCAACACACGTGAACACACTCGACGAACAGCACATGCGCTTGGCAGTTTCTACTGCCAACGATGCTCGCCTGCGTTCACGCCCTAACCCGTGGGTTGGTGCTGTTGTTGTTTCGCTGAGTGGCGAAGTGTTTACCGGTTCAACACTTGAGCCTGGCAATGCGCACGCAGAAATTGTTGCGCTGAGCGCCGCAGGAAACCATGCAATTGGTGCAACTCTGTATTCAACTCTTGAACCGTGCAGTCATACAGGACGCACTGGTCCATGCACCACAGCGATCATTGAAGCTGGTGTCAAGCGTGTTGTCGTGGGAACCCTTGATCCCGATGCAAACGTTTCCGGAAGCGGCGTACAACAACTGCGTAATGCGGGAGTGACAGTTGATGTTGGCGTGCTTGAACATGATGTGCGCGCACAACTTGCGCCGTATTTACATCATCGATCAACTGGCAGACCATTTGTTGTGTTGAAGATGGCAAGCACGATTGATGGTCGCATTGCTGCAGCCGACGGATCGAGCAAATGGATTACTGGTGAAACTGCGCGCAAGCGCGTGCACCAACTGCGCGCCGAAAGCGATGCGATTGTGGTTGGAGCCGGAACCGTTCGTGCCGATAACCCATCGCTCACTGTGCGCGATGTGCACGGACCATCGCCACGTCGAATTGTGCTTGGCAACATCGATCCGCAAGCAAATGTTCACCCGTGCACGCAATGGACTGGCTCACTTACCGACTTGCTCGACACGCTCGGCAACGAAGGCGTTGTACAACTGCTTGTTGAAGGTGGCGCACGAGTTGCAGCATCTTTTCATCGAGAGCGTCTGATCAATCAATACATCATGCACATTGCACCGGTGATTGCTGGTGGCGATAACGCAGCCGGAGTGTTTGCAGGCCCAGCAGCAGCAACCATGGCCGACATGTGGCGCGGACGCGTGGTGTCAACCACCAATCTTGACGGCGATATTGAAATCATTCTCGAACCGAATCTCAACTAAAGGACCCCATATGAGCAACAAACAGGTTGAAATGTCACCAATTGAAGATGTCGTTGCGGCAATTGCGCGTGGCGAAATGATCGTGATGGTTGACGACGAAGACCGTGAGAACGAAGGCGACCTCATCATGGCGGCACAGTTCGCAACCGCAGAGAAGATTGCTTTCATTGTGCGCCACACCTCCGGCGTTGTCGTTGCCCCATTGTCGGGCGAACGCTGTGACGACCTTCGACTCCCCCTCATGGTGGATAACAACACCGAGAGCCACCGCACGGCCTTCACAATTTCGGTTGACTTATTAGAGGGAACTAGCACAGGAATTTCAGCAGCAGACCGCGCCGCAACACTGCGTGGCCTTGCCGACCCAAATGTCTCGCACTCTGCATTTGCGCGACCAGGGCATATCTTCCCGTTGCGTGCACGTGAAGGCGGAGTACTGAAGCGTGCAGGACACACCGAAGCTGCAGTCGACCTTGCTCGACTTGCAGGTTTGCAACCAGCCGGAATTATTTGCGAAATTCAAAACGATGACGGCACCATGTCGCGCTTGCCAGACCTAAAGAAGTTCTGCGCTGAGCACAACCTGTTGCTCTCCTCAATTGCCGACCTAGTTGAATACCGTCGCCATCATGAACGCCTTGTTGAGCGCGTTGGATCTGCAACTGTTCCTACCGAATGGGGCGGCTTCACCTGCGTTGCATACAAGAGCACGATTGATGGCATAGAGCATCTTGCATTTGTGAAGGGCGACGTCAGTGATGGTTCGCCGATACTCACCCGCGTGCACAGCGAATGTTTAACCGGCGACGTGTTCGGCAGCAAGCGTTGCGACTGCGGACCACAGTTAGCCGCAGCAATGCAACAAATTGACGAAGCAGGAAAAGGTGTTGTTGTGTACCTGCGCGGCCACGAAGGTCGAGGCATTGGTATCGGCCACAAGATTCGTGCGTATTCGTTGCAAGATGAAGGCTTCGACACCGTTGATGCCAACACTGAACTTGGTCTGCCAGTAGACAGTCGCGAGTACGGCATTGGCGCCCAGATTCTTGCCGACCTTGGTGCGCGCGAACTTCGCCTCATGACGAACAACCCAGCCAAATACGGCGGAATTGCCGGATACGGCCTGCGCATTGTGGAGCGTGTTCCACTGAGCATCGAACCAACACCAGAAAACGAAGCGTATTTGCGCACTAAGCGCGAGCGCATGGGCCACGTATTTGACTCGTCAGACATTTCAGGAAAATAAGGAGAACATCATGACCACATTTGAAGGATCACAAGACGGCAAGGGACTACGCGTCGGAATTGTGTGCTCACGATTCAACGAATTCATTGTCAGCGCACTGCTCGATGGAGCAAAGCGCGGACTCGCTAGTCATGGCGTGTCTGAAGCAGACATTGATATTGCATGGGTACCTGGTGCATACGAAATTCCGGTGACCACCAAGGCAATGGCACTCACCGGCCGTTACGACACGCTCGTCACGCTTGGCGCAGTTATTCGTGGCGAAACCGCACACTTTGAATACGTTGCTGGTCCTGTTGCCGACTCCATTGCCCAAATTCAATTAGAAACGGGCATGCCAATCGGTTTTGCAGTGCTCACTGTTGAAAATGTTGAACAAGCAGTAGAGCGCTCTGGTCCTGGTGCAGGAAACAAGGGCGAAGAAGCAGCAGTTGGTGCAATTGAAATGGCCAACGTGCTGAAAGCAATTCGCACAAAATAGCTTTCCTGTGCTGCCGAACAGCGCACACATGTGGTGGTTCACCACTAATAGAAAGCAGCAGCGATGGGCTTCTTGCTCAATTCGCTCGTTGCGGTCACGAGCTTGCTGACCGTCCACATTCCCCACCGCATCACTCCGCCAACTTTTGAGTCACCTATTGAAGCGGTCAGTTACGTGATGTTTGATCTTGATTTCACGACGTTTACTCGCGAGAAGTTTTCGCTCAAACGCGCATACCCCTCACTCGACTGGACAACCGATGGTTGTTCTGCCCCCGTCATTGGCAATGAGGGCCGATCATTCAATTTCACCCACGCATGTATTCGGCATGACTTTGGTTATCGCAACACCAAAAGGCTCGGCCAATTTACTGAAGCGGTGCGCACAAAAATAGATGAGCAATTTCACCGCGACTTGGAATCATCGTGCACCAGTCAAGTGCGAACCAGAAAAATTCGCTGCCAAATGTGGGCTGAAACGTTTTATATTGCGGTTCGCGCAACAGGTGGTTAACGACCTATGCCCACTCGTTGAGAAGCGCAATGTTGATGAGTTGGTGCAACATTTTTCCTGTGGCACCCCACACCGTTTCGTCATCTAAAT
>CAITUB010000089.1 GCA_903895515.1 uncultured Acidimicrobium sp.
GGCGACGGAAGCAGAGGAGTTGTGGCCGCTGCTTCCTATGAAGCGCGACGCTTCGGCGTGTTTTCTGCCATGCCGTCATCGCGTGCGAAACGACTGTGCCCAGATGCAATCTTTTTGCCTGGGGACATGAACACCTATGTAGAGGTGAGCTCGCAGGTTTTCGACATCTTTCGCGACTACACACCACTCGTTGAAGGTCTGTCGCTCGATGAAGCATTTCTTGACATCACTGGAGCATTGCGCTTGTTTGGCGATGCAGTGTCAATTGCGCAATCCATTCGTGCGCGCGTACTTGATGAAGTTGGGCTGGTCTGCAGCGTTGGCATTGGGCCGAGCAAGTTCATTGCCAAACTAGCTTCGAAGCGGGCTAAACCAATTGCGGATGAAAAGGGTGTAACCCCCGGCTTCGGAGTTGTTGAAGTGCCAAGTGGATCGGAACTTGAATTCATTCGACCAATGCACGTCAAATCACTCTGGGGTGTTGGTCCGGCCACGCTCGAAAAATTGGAGCGAATTGGAATCAGCAAGGTATCGGATCTTGCTGCTGCAGATGTGTCTGCGTTGAAGCATTCAATTGGCGAAGCCCATGCCACGCATTTGGTGCAGTTGGCAAATGGCATAGATCCATCACCTGTGGTTTCCGACCGCGAGACAAAATCGATTGGGCATGAAGAAACGTTTTCTCATGACCTCTTTGATAAATCGTTACTACGAACACATCTTGTTCGTCTAGCTGATGCAGTGGCCCGACGGTGTCGCGAAGATCAACTGGTTCCGAGAACCGTGACGTTGAAAGTGAAATTTTCAGATTTTCAAACCATCACTCGTTCCCACACGCAAGCCACTTCGGTGACTTCAGCCCAAGCCATGGTGCAGATGATCGAGCCGCTATTACAAGGGCTTGATATCTCTCGCGGTGTTCGGCTGATCGGGCTGAGCACTAGAAATTTCGAGGAACACGAACCTCAACTCAGCCTGTTTGATGACGGAGCGTTGACTACAGACATTGCGGCATTGGATGAAGTGTGGGCACCTGCGACGCGGGCAATTGATGACATTCGCAGTCGATTCGGAGACTCGGCAATCCGTCCTGCCAGCACCTTGCGCTCTGGGCGCAAACCCGGGGCATCCAAATGGGGCCCCAACGACAACGCCGATGCATTGAATTCTGAAGAATAAATCTCCCTGCATTGAGTCTGGGTCGAATTCGTGGAACAATGTGGTCGTGCCACTTTCTGAAGACGAACAACGAATCCTGAGCCAGCTCGAAGAGCAGCTCCACACTGACAAGAAATTTGCGCAAGCAGTTTCGTCATCGGGTTTGTACAGCCATGCCATTCGCAAAGTGCGTTGGGCCGGGCTTGGGGTAGTCGCATCTCTGGTGTTTACCGTGGCTACGTTGCAGGTGCATTTCTTGGTGGCGTTTCTTGGATTCTTGGGCATGCTCGCATGCGTGCTGGTTATTGAGCATCAATTGCGGGCTATGAGCAAGGCGGGAATGAAAGACGTTGCCGACACACTGCGCTCTGCTGCCAAAGTGGGCGGCTTTCGGGCGCGCTCCATGTTCCGCGACTAGTCGCCATCTGGTTGGGGGCGTTCGGTTATTTCGCATTTCGACATGCCGACTAGCGTCTAGCCCATGAAACCTTCATACACGCCAGAGGCCGAGGCGTACCGTCTCAAAGTTCAATCATTTTTGAAGGACAACCTGCCAAAAGATTGGAAGGGCACCGGCTCACTAGAAGGTAAGCCGCTTGAAGAATTCGTGAAGCAGTGGCGCCAAGTGTTGGCGAAAGGTGGCTACCTGGCAATGGGTTGGCCAAAGCAGTACGGCGGCGGAGGGTTGTCGGCTCTTGAGCAAGTAATTGCTGCAGAGGAATTCGAACGTGCTGGAGTGCCAACAGGCGGACCAAACGATGTGTTCAGCATTCAAATGTTGGGCAACACGTTGTTGTTGTTCGGAACTGAAGAACAAAAGCAGCATTATTTGCCGCGCATTATTGCTGGCGACGATGTGTGGTGCCAGGGCTATAGCGAACCAAACGCGGGCAGCGACTTGAGCAACGTGGGTTTGAAGGCCGTGCTCGATGGTGACGAATGGATTTTGAAC
>CAITUB010000090.1 GCA_903895515.1 uncultured Acidimicrobium sp.
ACATCGCATGATGCACTTATGACGATGCAATTGGTGCACAAGATTTATTACGCCGATCCAAAATGGCGCGATACCTACTCAATTCCTAATCCCGACTTCACCATTTAACACTGGAGCAAATATGAGCGGTGTACAAAATAAAAAAGTTCTCGTCACCGGAACATCAAGAGGAATTGGCCTTGCAATTGCCAAAGAGTTCCTCAATCAAGGTGCGCAAGTATTCGGAACTGCAACAAAGGGTTCTTCGCCAACAGGTTTTTCTGGGTTTTGTGCAGCTGATTTCTCAGAACGTGAAGGCATTCAACAGTGCGTCAATTTCGTAACTGATGTTCAACCTGACATCGTGATCAACAACGCGGGTATCAATTCCCCATCCTCGTTTGAAAGTATTGATTCTGAAAGGTTCCTAGAAATACAGCAGGTGAATGTTCTCGCACCGATGGAAATTTGTCGTGCAGCGATCCCACACATGGTCAAGCAAAACTGGGGTCGTATCGTCAATATTTCATCGGTATGGAGCAAGATCTCCAAAGAGCAACGGGCTCCTTACTCTGCGAGCAAGTTTGCGCTCGATGGAATGACTTTGGCGCTTGCTATTGAGTACGCAAAGAGCAATGTATTGGCGAACTGTGTTGCACCAGGCTTTGTCGATACCGACATGACGCGCGGAATTCTGGGTGACGAGGGAATCAACAAGTTGATGCAAATTGTGCCTATCGGCCGACTTGCTCAGCCTGCAGAAATAGCAACTTTTGTTGTGTGGCTTGCAAGCGAATCAAACACGTACATCACTGGGCAGAACATTGCAGTTGATGGTGGTTTTACGCGTGCCTGATTCAATTTCGATTCAGTCCCACCGGGGAATATACGAAGCTTGCTTTACTCCCGACTTGTTGAATGACCCGTCAGCCCTGCTTGAAGGAGAACCCCACTTCATCATTGACAGCAATATTGCTCGCCTCTATTCAACACAGCTTCACAGTGTTCTTAGTCATCCGAATGTGATTCTCGTTGACGCCACCGAGCAAAACAAAAGTCTCGAATCAGCATCTCAAATCATCACTACTTTGGTCGCGCAAAAGACACGTCGCAACCATCACTTAGTCGCCATCGGCGGCGGAATCATTCAAGATTTGGTGTGCTTCATTGCAAGCACGCTTCTCCGAGGGGTTTCCTGGCAACTTGTTCCTACAACTCTTCTCGCACAAGCAGATTCATGTATCGGGTCAAAGAGTTCTATCAACGTTGGTGACGCGAAAAATATAGTCGGCACATTTTATCCTCCAACAAAGATTTATATTGACCAGAACTTCCTCCGTACATTGCACCAAAATGAAATCCACTCGGGAATCGGTGAAATACTGAAAGTCCACGCAATCGACTCTGCAGAATCGTTCAATCGAGTCGCCTCCTCGCTGGAAGCAATAACACACGATCTGGATGCAATTCAGCCATTCATTTACTCCGCACTCACTATCAAAAAGCGATACATCGAAGTTGATGAGTTTGATGAAGGAATACGTAACATTTTCAACTTCGGGCATAGTTTCGGTCATGCAATTGAAAGTGCAACAAATTTTGGAATTCCACACGGAGTTGCAGTAACCATGGGCATGGATGTTGCCTGCCAGATTGCTGCTTCACGCAACCTTCTGCCAAACAGTGAGTCAGCCCGAATGCGAACTGCATTGAGGTTGAATTATCAGCCATTCGCCCATATACCGATCCCACTAGATGCTTCTATGAATGCGCTGTTGAAAGACAAAAAGAACAGCTCTACAGAGCTTGGTCTGATTCTCCCTGTTGGTCAACAGGCGAACATTGAAAAAGTAATGGTTCCACCAAATGAAGAGTTTGTAGATCAATTTCGCCATGCTTTGGGTGCAATTGCTCAATGACGAACTCTGTGCGTGTTGACATAGTTGTTAACCAGTCGCAAGTACGAGATGACGCAGATATCACCATTCTTTGGGATGATTACTCCTCTCAAAGAAATGTTTTTTCTCTTCCTGAATATGTAGAACTTCACGCAGATCGCCTGCGCCTTCATTTTGCTGAATTTGTAGACCAAGTCGCTCAAACTCCCCTTAGTGGTGGGACCCTTTCTGAGCTCCTCCTCATTCGCAAAGATTTCAGTTATTGGTGGATGACTCTTTTTGCATCCACCAGGTGGGACCCAACAAGCAACATCACACATGCTGTGAAATTGTTGGCCTTCGCTGAAATCTGCGAAAAAGTTTCCCCATCCGAAGTTTTCGTCCATCTACCCAATAAACAGATCTCTGCCGTAATCCAGGCATATTGCACATCCAAGAATCTCGGTATAGCAGAAGTACCTACTTTGCATAATCAACCAGCTCTTCGCCTTCCCCGGTTTCGTGCAATTGCTTCCATTGGAAAGTTTGTTCTCACACATCGGCGAGTCAAAACTCTTAGCAGTGCAGATCAAGCAAGCACGTTGATAGTTGATCACTTTGTGCGGTTTAACGAATCAGCTATCGACGATGGCCGATATGAGTCGCAATACTGGAAATCGCTAGACAATGTCTTGTCGTCTATTGACCACGGAACTAGCTGGATCCATCACTATGTTCCAGGGTTTCGCTCAATTCGAGCAACCGAGCAATTGCTCGTAAGGCTCAATGCAAAGTCTGTAAACAAGCACGCACAATTTGAGACTCGACTAGCTGCCTCTTGTGTGCTCCCAATATTGCGTGAACTGAAGCGTCTGAGGCAGGTGGCTCGTGCTTCGAATAACCACCCTTCATTCTTTGCCGACACGCGTTCTG
Source organism: uncultured Acidimicrobium sp. (assembly GCA_903895515.1). GTDB lineage: Bacteria > Actinomycetota > Acidimicrobiia > Acidimicrobiales > Ilumatobacteraceae > UBA3006. The sequence goes on from CAITUB010000090.1 coordinate 2,790, forward strand.
GGCTTAATTTCACTGCTCTATTTGCCGAACAATGGATTGAGTCGCTCTGCGGCAGCACTGCTGCTCGACACCTGATCATCCTTCGCCAACAGGAGGCAGCACTCAAATTGCTTTCTCCGCAAAAGAACGGACTGTTCTTATGCGAGAACCAGCCGTGGGAATCTGCGTTTACTTATGCGTGGCACAAGTACGGGCACGGCAAACTTGTGGCCGTTGTTCATGCACCAATTCGGTTTTGGGATTTCCGATACTTCACACTCGCTCGTTCGCTACGCAGTAATCAACAAACTGCGACTAGCAAACCGACCCCAACTATCGTCGCAGTGAATAGTGAAATTTCACGAACATTCATGGAAATCGCTCAAGCATCCGCAAATCAAATTTGTGAAGTTGAGTCGTTGATGTTCAACCACTTATTCGCCGCGACCCCTGCTGAAAGTTCGCAGAAGAATGTCTTGCTTATCGTTGGAGATTTTTTCCCACATCTCAACGAACGACTCATTACTTTGGTCGAGAATGCTGAACACATTCGCAGCACCAATTTAGAGATTGTCTTCAAGCCCCATCCAATGAACACAAACCTGCCAGATTTTTCGGGTCTTCCAAATGTCCATATATCGACAACCGATTTAGGCGATCTGCTTCCACGCACTCACACCGCTATTTCCTGCAACTCAAGCACGGCAGCGCTTGAGTGCTTCCTGTACGGAGTGAAAACGATTTCGTATGTTGACCCCGAAGCGTTGAATTCCAGCCCCCTGCGCGGAGTCTCGGGGGCAGTATTTGTTACGTCGAGCGAACAACTCGATGTCGCACTCACAGACTCTCGCACCGACAATAAAGAGAACCGATCACTTTTGATTCTCGACCGTGCAACACCTCGTTGGAAAGAGCTTCTTAGTTAATCTGCGCTGAGTAGTCTTTTATTTGTGAGTGGAGAATCGGAACGTTCGCTCATTCAACCAGAGATTTTCGAATCGGAAACTGAAGCGTTCCAGGCTGCAAGTGCCATGTTGGTCGATGCAATTTCTTCGAGCATCGCAGCAAGGAGCTCCTGCGTTCTTGTTCTTGCAGGAGGCAACTCCGCAAATTCAGTAATGCGCTTTGCCTTTCAATCGGACATCAATTGGTCACTTGTACATCTTGTGCTTGCCGATGAGCGTTGTGTGCCAATTAGCCACGTTGATCGCAATGATGTTGCGCTGACAGCGCTCGTTGAATCTGCCTCACTTGTCCATCGTCCCGTCATTCACGGCATACCCGCAGAACTTGGTCCACATCTTGGTGCGGAGAAATTTGCTGTGCAGTTAGCTTCAATTGGACAACCGGACATCGCGCTACTCGGTGTAGCTGACGACGGCCACATAGCAAGTTTGTTTCCAAATTCGACTGCCTTATCAGCATCTGGAGATGCTGCATCTGTTACCGACAGCCCAAAAGAGCCTCGGGAGCGCGTTTCCTGTTCTTTGGCTTATCTCACACGAGCCACATACAGAATTGCCCTGCAAACGGGGCATAATAAGAGGGATATTTTCGTGCGACTCCAGCAGGGAGAGCGACTTCCGCTTGCATTATTTTCACCAACTCACTGGTTCATGGATTACAACGCGACTCGTTGATCAGCGTTGCGAACTGAGGACTCCATGAAAACGGTCATTTTGTGTGGGGGCCTTGGCACACGAATTCGAGATGTCGCTGATGATATTCCAAAACCAATGATTCGCGTTGGTGGCATGCCCATTATTTGGCACCTTATGAAATACTACGCATCGTTCGGACACACAGAATTTGTTTTGTGCATGGGTTACAAGGGCGATGTCATCCGCGATTTCTTTATTTCGGCTATGTCGGCGAAAAGTGTTTTGACCACTGTTGACACCAATACTGAACACGTGCAATTTGCTGCATCTGACGAATTCGCAAACTGGTCAGTGACACTTGCAAACACCGGTCAAGACGCAATGACGGGTGCGCGTATTTTTAAAGTTCGCGAGTACCTAAACAATGAACCGTTTATGCTCACTTACGGTGACGGATTGAGCGACATCAACCTCGATTTGCTCCTTGCATATCACCGCTCAAAAAAACTGACTGTCACCGTTACTGGGGTGCGGCCTCCAGCCAGGTTCGGTGAACTGCAAATTGGGTCTGATGGAATTGCAACTGGCTTTAACGAAAAACCCCAAGCCAGCGCAGGAATGATCTCTGGTGGCTTCTTTGTATGTGAGCCCGCAGTGTTTGATCACATGAATAATCATGAAGATCTTGTTTTTGAACAGGGCCCCATGCAGTCAGTCGTTCGCGAGAAGCATCTTGCTGTTTACCAGCACGATGGTTTCTGGCAATGCATGGACACATTCCGTGATTGGCAGCTACTTAATTCAATGATTGATCAGGAAAAGGCGCCATGGAAAGTTTGGTAAGCGCACTCGAATCGTTCCGCGGAAAACGAGTACTCATCACGGGCAACACCGGATTCAAGGGTTCTTGGCTGAGTTTGTGGTTACACAACCATGGTGCAGAGGTATTTGGCTATGCGCTTCCCGCGCTTCCCCATTCACATTTCAACGATTTATCATTAGGTTCGCTCATTCATCACCGCGATGGCGACGTACGTGATCTTGCCAGTCTGAAAAAGCGATTTGAAGAAGTTCAGCCACATGCTGTTTTCCATCTGGCAGCACAGCCACTTGTCCGCCTTTCGTATCGCGACCCAGTACAAACGTTCGATACCAATATCGGTGGATCGACAAATGTTTTGGAATGTGTTCGACTTACCGATTCAGTCCAAGCACTCATTTTCATCACCTCAGATAAGTGCTACCGAAATATCGAACAAGTAGCCGGATACACCGAAGACGATGTTCTTGGTGGCAACGACCCATACAGTGCTTCGAAAGGCGCGGCTGAGCTGGTGTTTGCTGCATATAACGCTTCATTTTTCAACCAACGAGATGGCCTCATCGCTGCTTCAGCCCGTGCTGGGAACGTCATTGGTGGAGGTGACTGGGCCGAAGATCGAATCATCCCGGACTGCATCCGCTCACTCCAGCAAAACACAGCAATAGTTATTCGTAATCCACACGCAACTCGCCCGTGGCAACACGTGCTCGAGCCACTATCTGGCTACATCATGCTTGGCAGCGCAATGCTGAGGGGCGATCGGAATGTTTCGGGTTCATGGAACTTTGGTCCTCGCGAAGACGAAGTTCGATCTGTTGACGACGTAACGCGAGAGGTCATCAAAGTGTGGGGCGAAGGTTCGGTCAAACTTGATGACAACCAAAATCACCCGCATGAAGCGACGTTGTTGCAACTCGATTGTTCGAAGGCTCGCACAGAGCTTGGATGGTCGCCGCGATGGGATTTCCTCACAACTATGGATAAAACGGTTTCTTGGTATCAGTCAGTTCATCAAGGATCCAATGCCCTGTCAGTAACTCAGAAACAGTTGGCCGAATACGAAAAGAGCAACCGTGATTGATGGAGTAATTATCACACCATTACGTCAGATATTGGATGAGCGCGGCAAAGTCATGCACATGCTCAGGTCAACTGACGGACATTTCACACAGTTTGGAGAAATCTATTTCTCCACAGTTTTCCCAGATGCGGTTAAGGCCTGGCACATTCATAAAAAAATGACGTTGAACTACGCCGTGCCAGTAGGTCGCATCAAATTTGTATTGTTTGACGACCGCGAAGGAAGTTCAACTCGCGGTGAAATTCAAGAAATCTTTATGGGTCCAGATAATTACGTACTCGTCACTGTTCCCCCATTGGTGTGGAACGGATTCAAGGGAGTTGGACCAGAGGCTTCGCTTGTTGCGAACTGTGCGTCAATCCCCCACGATCCAGACGAAATTGACCGATGCGACCCAGCAGATACTCGCATTCCTTATGACTGGGCACTGAAGCACAAATGAGCACCACTGTCCTCCTGGTTGGAGGATTCGGAAATTTAGGTGGCCGAATTGCTGCGCATCTTGCAACCTTCGATGAATACGACATCGTTCTTGCGTCACGCAAGTACCAAACGGCGCCGGATTGGGCAAAGAATGCTCAGACGATTGAACTTGATCTCACTGATCCATCATCGTTTTCAAACATTCCAAAATCCGTCAATTGCATCATCCAGCTTGCAGGTACAAACGATGTTGATTCAGCACAGAATCCAGATCTCGCTCACAGTGTCACCACCGAAGGCACTACCGCGATCTTGAATCATGCGGTTCGTAATGGCATTGAACGATTTGTCTATTTTTCGACAGCACATGTTTATGGAGCTCCGCTGGTCGGAAATTTCACTGAAACCTCGCCTACGAATCCAGTCCACCCTTACGCCACAACGCATTTGGAAGCCGAGCTGGCAGTCGGTGCTGCTCACGAGCGTGGTGAGATTCTGGGTATTCGTGTTCGTTTGTCTAATGGATTTGGACGTCCCATGACTTACGAAGCTGCCGATTGGCGAACTTTAACGAGTGATCTCTGCAGACAAGCGGTGTTGGAAAAACGGATGGAGATGCGCACCGATGGGCTCCAGGAACGCAATTTCATCACTAAGACCGATATTGCGCGAGCCGTTCGTCATCTGATTGAGCTTCCACAAACTCAGGTAGGTAACGGTCTGTTCAATTTGGGTGGATCACAATCGCAAACCTTGCTTGCAATGGCAAAGATGATTCAACAACAAGCACAGAAAAAGTTCGGTATCGAAATTCCGTTGCACCGGCCAGAACCGACAGCTGCAGAAACTCAACACTTAAATTTCGACACAACAAAGCTAACGAACACTGGATTTTTGCTAACCGAGGATGCACTTGGTGAAGTAAACGAGTTTCTCGACATGATTGAATTGCATCAACAATCATGAATAATTCTCCGCTCGTTTCTATTGTCATACCGACGTACAACCATGCACCAATGTTGCAGCGCGCATTAGCGACTGTGATCGAGCAGACGTATCAAAACTGGAATGCGATAGTGGTGAATAACCATTCAACCGATAACACACTCGAAGTGGTGGCTTCATTTAATGATCCACGAATTCAATGCATCAACTTCCACAACAATGGAGTTATTGGTGCGTCGCGAAACGAAGGTATCGCACGTGCCACCGGTGAATACATAGCCTTTCTCGATTCAGACGACACCTGGTTTCCAACAAAGATCGAAAAATGTGTAGCTGTTCTTGATCACGGATCTGACCTTGTTTGCCATGCCGAATATTGGATTGATGAAAAAGGGAAATCACGGTTAGTTGTTTATGGTCCGCGTGAAGCTGCTACTCATCACAATTTGATTTACAAAGGAAATCGAATCAGTACTTCCGCAACGATGGTTCGCACAACATTGCTAAAAGAAGTAAAGGGTTTTGATGTATCACCTGAATTGATTTCGACTGAGGATTACGACCTCTGGATCCGTTTAGCTGCAAAGTCCAATAAGTTTGCATTCATTGACGAACCACTAGGTGAATACCACCGCCACGACAACAATGTCAGCGCAAACATTGAGAAACACTTAGCGGCTGAGTTAGCACTGCTTGCCAAACACTTTTCTGTAAATGCACAGTTGGAAAATTCCCTTGCGCGGCGTCGTCGAAAAGCATTGGCTTACTATGGTGCAGGACGATCACTACATAGAACGAACAAGCATTTTCTTGCGTTAAAGAAATACGCCCGGTCAATGATCATTTGGCCTATTTCACTACGGTTATACGCAGCAGTCTTGCTTTCGCTGGTGGGAATTTTTACGCCAAAAAGCAAGTAGCGTTATAGGTATCGAAACCGAACGCGATATTCGATATTTTGCCTATGCGCGACATGCTCTTGCCGAGGCATTACGGATCTGCAAATGCGGACCAGGCGACTTCGTTCTCGTTCCTGAATTCATTTGTCGAGACGTCCTCAGTTCGATTCACGCTGTTGGCTCCACCCCAGTCTTCTACCCAGTAGACCGCACGCTTTCTCCAACGAATTTGCTTAATGCCCAACGGTGCAAAGCCGTTCTTGCCGTTAACTACTTTGGCTTTGCTCAAGATTTAACACCCTTTCGTGAGTATTGCTTGCAATCGGGGGCCACCCTCATCGAAGACAACGCGCATGGCTTTCTCAGCAAAGACTCCGATGGAAACCTGCTTGGTACGCGAACTGGCCTTGGGATAACCAGCATTCGCAAAACCGTTCGTTTGATCAATGGTGCTGCACTTCATGTTTCTGGTAACGAGAATTTGAGCCTTGTAGGGAACCAACTCAATTTTCAGCAAAGTCGGTTGCCAAAGGGATTTGTGCTCCGCAAGCTTTCGGCGCAAATTCAGCGTTCGACAAGAGTTCCTGCGCTTTCATTTTTTCAACTTGCAATTCGTATAGCGCGACTCGTTACTACGGGATCACGTCTACCTCGATCCACTCAGGAAAGTGAGACCGAACTTCCGTCGCCAGTAGCTCCCCATAGCTCGGTTCTTAAACTCATCCAATCGCTAGAGCCAAGTGCTGAAATTTTGCGACGTCAACAGCTCTTTAACAAAGTTCTCGGTCGAGTAAAAGATCTAGATATTGAACCGATTTTTCATCAGTTAGAAGCCGGTACGTCTCCATATGGTTTTGCTTTCATCAGTGGCCGTTCCTCTGTGCAACGAGTACAGAAAAAATTACGCGGACTTTCAGTTGAAGTAATCCATTGGCCAGACCTCCCTGACGCAGTGAGCGTTGCCGATGATCACTTTTACCGCAATGTTTGGGTGGTCAATTTTCTATGAGTGCGAACTGGAATATTTTCGAAGGAGATGATCGCGCCTGGGATGAATTGCTCAATGATCTTGGACAGATCTGCGTTTATCAGTCGTCAAACTGGGCGCGCCACAAATCTTCTGCGGGTTGGACTCATGTTCGAGTGATCAAGACGATCAATAATTCGCAGCTTGCAATTCAGTTTCTGGTGCGTAGAGCGCCTTTCGGAATAGCGATGGCATGGGCCCCTGGCGGTTTTAGTGGAGACCTTCGGATTCTTGATACGAGCTTTTCATCGTCGCTCAAGACGCTTCTTTCAGCTCGGTTCCTCTACGTCCGCTTCGGAATGATGATCGACTTCTCAGAAGACAAGGCAGTGCTTCTCTCAGAATCTGGTTTTACGAAGAGCAAAAATCCAATAGGGGCGAAGCAAAGCATGGTGCTCAGCGTTCAAACAGATGAAGAAAAGATGCTGTCATCAGCCTCAAGTAATTGGAAGCGTAACTACAAACGATCGCTGCGCTCGGCGGTTGCGCCTTATGTCTGGAATGATGCAAGTCCAGACCAACTCGAGTCGGCCTACCGAATCATGGATGAATACAAAAAAGTTGATGGTGTAAAACTGCAGATGACAGCTGCAGATATTGAAAGCATTCAGAAAAGCTTTGGCGGCGACTTAATACTCATCCGCATGGACGATGAGTCGGGAAAATTACTTTCTGCACGTGGTGCTCTGATCCAGAACTCCACTGCATGGGACTTTATTGCTGTAACCACTCCAGAGGGTCGGAAAACCTACTCTTCGCATCGCACACTCGTTTCGCTTGCCCAGGAATGCGCAAGACGAGGATGTACGGCATTTGAACTTGGCGGAATCGATCCTGAAAACAACAAGGGTGTATTCGATTTCAAAAACGGCACCGGTGCTCAAATAACCACCTATTTGGGCGAATGGGAAGCTGCACATCCATCTTGGATTCGCCGGGTCGTTAGTAGAATTGTCTCAGCAAAGGCCCAATAACCAGCACCTCTCGTGAATGTGCTTGTTACTACACCGTGAGAGTGAACTGCAATCCATGAGCGAACTCGCGTCCTATTCCATCCAGGCAGTTTTCTTTGCACTTGTTGCTGTAGTTGTCGTATCACGTTCGAAAAAAACAGACCTCTACCAATTTGCCCTTATTTCAATTTGGCTCATTGGAGTAATCGCAATTTATGCGCGTTATCGAGAAGGCCAGGTGCTCTTCTACTCCAACGATCAAGACTTTCATAAACTGATTATCGACTACTACATCCCTGTAGAAGGAATTCACCTCAACGCATTCTTCGGCCTGCGATACATACTGACAATTCCTGTCTATCTCGTGGCAAAACTTGGCTTTGATGCCATGTTGTTACTGAAGTTCATCCAACTTGTATTTTTACTCTTGTTGTATCGACAAGCAAAAATTAATTTGGCTCGAGGAGCGATTAATCTCCGCTTTTGGCACATCACATGCATCGCCGGCCCAATTACCGTATTCATGTCTTTGCTTTCTCTTCGAGACCTCATACTTGCCTATTTGGCAGTTGCATTTGTATTCAATGAATCAATACGTCTCAGAATCGCGGTACTTGCCTTAACACTTTGCCTTCGGCCGCACTTAGCTGTCGCACTTGCTTTCGGACTACTCGCTG
>CAITUB010000091.1 GCA_903895515.1 uncultured Acidimicrobium sp.
CAACTGCATAACTAGTTCGTAATCGGAACTCGCAAGTCGACCACGGTCCCCTGACCGTCTGTCATTCCCGCAATACCCGCCGAGTCACCATCGGCTTTCGTTCCCGCCCGCATGGCAATGGTGCCTGCAAGTTCGGTGGTCACCAATGTGCGAACGATCGATAGTCCAAGACCTGTTGCACTCGAGAAATCAAATGCCGAGCTCAGACCAATGCCGTTGTTCAACACTCGCACGTACAACGCATCGTCATCATGGCTCAGCGTCACCACAACAGAACCGCCAGCGCTTCCTTCAGGGAAACCGTGGTCTACTGCGTTCTGCAGAAGTTCAAGAATGACTACTGAAAGCGGAGTAGCAACGGTTGCTGGCATGCGACCGCCATCGCCCTTCACTGCGAATTGAACGGGACGATCTGCAGACTGCAAACCCTCCTCAACAAGGCGAAGCAGTGGCCGAACAATTTCAATGAAGGCAATGTCTTCACCCGGTTCGCGCGACAGAGTTTCATGAACCAGTGCAATGGTGCGAATACGGCGCACCGATTCGGCAACGGCTTCCTTTGCTTCAACCGATTCCAAGCGACGCGCTTGAAGTCGCAACAACGACGAAATGGTTTGCAGATTGTTCTTTACGCGGTGGTGAATTTCGCGAATGGTTGCGTCTTTGGTGAGCAGCAATCGATCACGACGACGAAGTTCGGAAACGTCACGAAGCAGCAGTACTCCGCCAACCACTTCTGCGCTATCGCCGTGCGCAACGAGCAACGGAATACTGCGCGTGAGCAACGTGACTTCAGCGGTTTGTTCAATTTCCTCAATCACCGGTTCTTTGCGCTCATACGCATTTCGCGCGGCGCTTTCAGCAACACCCAGTTCGGCGAGTGTTTGACCAATTGCATTCGTGCTGATACCCACGCGGTGCAAAGCCGACACTGCGTTTGGCGATGCGTATCGAACACGCGTCTGAGCATCGAGAACAATTGCACCGTCGCCTACGCGCGGGGCAACGCTTGCATCGGCAACACGACCTTCAAATGGAAACAAACCTTGAGCAACCATTTCCGAAAACTTCCCGAAAATTTCGGCGTATGTAGATTCCAGTTGGCCTGCACGCCGCGCAGTGTCGGTTACCCATTCGCGTGACAACACAGCAATGGTTTTGCCGTCGTAACGCACAGGAATGGTGAGCATGTTTGCGGGGCCACCAATTGCTTGCACAAAAATTTCACCTTGCGAAATTTCTCCGCTTTCGTAACAGCGCTTCAGCAGAACTTTTTCAGAATCACTTGCCCATGTATTCACGTAGTCCTGGTGATACAGCGTTTGCCCTGTTGCCGCGCGAACTTGAGCGGCAATCAACCACGCGTCATCACTCATTGGCAGATACAGCAACATGTCTGCGAAACAGAAGTCCGCAAGCATTCCCCACTCAGAGACCAACGCCCCCAAATGGTTCACCGCATCGGTTTCCAGTTCGGTGTGTTCGTGGGCGAGTTCTGCAAGCGTTGGCATAGCGTGAAACTATTCTGCCCTATGCAGGGTGGACAGATTCGCCCAGAGCAACGAGTGCCGTAGCGCGAGCAATTTCAGCACCGCTTATTGCGCAAATGCATAGTTCTGCTTGTGAGCCCGCGCTGCGTTCGCGCAGGGTATCGAGCGTGGTTAGCTCTGCATCCCCTTTGCGCACCGCCTCGGCCGACTTGCGGGCAATGGTGCTGACTACCCGGGAAATCTGGCCAGCCGTTGGCTCAACCACCTCGGTGGCCTTCACCACTGCCTGCACAAATGAAGGATCCTGAATGGATGCCTCCAATTTGTTCAACGCGGCTTGTGCCTGCGAAACAAATTCTTGTGGCGTCACACGATTGGCAATCACGGTGTTGAGTGAGAAGCCGCGCTCACGCAAAGCGTCGATCAGGAATTCGGCTTCATGGAGTGGCGCAGACTCAAGTGTGGTCACCACCATGAACGAGGTGTCCTGTTGCTTGAGTACTGCTTCAACTTCATTGGCACGCTTCACGAAGCCATCTTCCATGGTGCGGAACAAGGTGAAGAACTCGGTGATATCGCTGAGGAACCGTGCACCAAGAATGCGATCTGCAACCAAGAAGAACGGCTTTGCTGCAAGCGAGAACAACCGAGATTGTGCCTGCGAAGTAAGCAACTTCAGCAGTCGCGACGCAAAGAACTCTTTCATACGTCGTGGTGCATCCAACACATCAAGCGCATTGCGCGAAGGCGGTGTGTCCACAATGACCAAGTCGTAGTCATTTGACTGCTGCGCCTCAAACAGGCGTTCCATCGCGATGTAGTCGTGACTATTCACAAATCGTTCTGTGAGGTTTCGATACAGCTTGTTTGACAACACTTTGTCGCGCACATCGGCAGTTGGCGCACAACGTGTAATCAGTTCATCCCAGCTTGCTTTCGTGTCAATCATGGCGGCAAACATGCGTCCGGCAGGCGGCACTCCGTTTCTGGCGAGAGCCGAAGACTCAATTTCCACAACAGCGTTACCAAACGATTCCAGCCCAAGCGCGTCTGCAAGCCTGCGCGCCGGGTCAACAGTCAGCACAAGCACACGGCGGTTGTATTGCGACGCGGCATATGCACCAAGAGCTGCCGACATGGTGGTTTTGCCAACTCCGCCACTTCCGGTCACCACTACCAGGCGACCATTTTCTAACACATTGCGCAGCGAGCTCATTGCAGTTCGTCTTTCAACACCTGCGTCATGCGCGTCACCACATCGTGATCGTGGGCATCAATGTCCATCACCGACATAAACATGACCCCACATTCACGCGAACGCGCAACCAATTGCTCCAAGTTTCCCACTTCGTTTTTTCGACGCTCCGTTGCCACATTGAGCAATTGCATCGGAGCACGCAGAGCATCACCAATGTCGCTTGGCATTGCATTCGACTGCACGGCTTGCCACAGCGCATCGAACACTGCAATGTCGCCGCCCTGCACCACGTCGTCGTGCACTCGGTTAGCCACAACCGCTGATACTCCAACATTGGTGGTGTTCTGCAGAGTGTCCAACAGCTGCATGGTTTCGAGCACGGGCATTTCTTCTGGTGTCGCCACAATGACTACGCCAGTAGTTGCCCTGTCATGCAGAATTTCCTGCATCCACTTGGTTTGTTCACGAATGACACCAACTTGTACCAACCCCGACAAAATTGCTGGCGCATCAACTTGAGCAACAATGTGCCCTGTTGCTTCGGCATCAACAATGACGATGTCGTAGTTGTGCTCACGCACCTCCCAGCACAGCTTGCCAACCGCAAGAATCTCTTTCACTCCCGGTGCCGCGTTGGCAACAAAATCCAGAATCTTGGCTAGTGGACCAAACGTGCTGACCAGTGGGTTCTTTACAAACAGGCGAATATATTCGCGCAATGAATCTTCGGTGTTCATCGACATGGCGAATAGATTCGGCGCAACTTCGCGAGCCGCAAACTGCAACTCAGTTGTGGCCAACGAACGCGCAAGCGCACCCTTGTCATCCATTTCAACAATCAAGGTCTTCTTGCCAGTAGATGCAGCAAAGCTGGCTAGAGCACTTGCAAATGTTGTCTTTCCTACGCCACCCTTGCCCGTAACAAAGAGCAGGCGGTGATCAAGCAGTTGTGGCAGCTTCAGCTCCCAAAGCCGAGCTTGCGTGCGCCTTCCGGTGCACCAAACTCCACATACGCAAGTTTTGCCGAAGCAACAAGTACTTCGCGACCGCGATTGTCAACCAACGAAAGCACTTCCGTCTTGCCGGTGAGTGCCGCTTCAGCAGCAGCCTTTGCCTTGGCTTGCGCCTTTTCGTCGTCAATCTCCACCATGAGTTCACGTACTGATTGCTGAATTCCGATGCGAATTTCCATTGTTGTTCCGTTCGTTGAAGTGAAGTACTTGCAGGCTAATTCACTTTCAGCGCTGCGCTGAAAATTTTCTTAGGCTTCATTTCTTCTGCAATGCGTTTTGCCAGGCCGGCAAAGATTTGACCAATTTCGCTGTCTGGAGCAACAGCAGTAATTGGTCGACCATCGTCGCCGCCTTCGCGCAACGCAGACATGAGTGGAATTTGTGCGAGCAACGGAACATTCAGTTCGTCGGCCAGCGATTGTCCGCCGCCACTGCCAAACAGTTCGTAGCGCACACCGTCGTCGCCCGTAAACCACGACATGTTCTCGATGATGCCGCGAACTGGCAAGTTCACTTTTGTGGCCATTGCTGCAGACAACTTCGCAACTTTTTGCGCGGCTTCTTGTGGCGTTGTTACCACGATCACTTCGGCACGCGGCAAGTACTGGCTGAGGCTCAATGCAATGTCACCAGTACCCGGCGGCATGTCGATGAGCAAGAAATCTGGTTCGTCCCAAAACACGTCGGTAAGGAATTGCTCCAACGCTTTGTGCAACATTGGTCCACGCCACACCACTGCTTGTCCTTCGGGAACGAAGTATCCGATACTGATGCAACGAACGCCCCACTTCTCGGGAGGCAACAACATGTTGTCGATCACCACTGGATCGCGATCGGTACCAAGCATGCGTGGAATTGAATAGCCGTAAATATCGGCGTCAACAATGCCAACTTTGTATCCCTGCGCTGCAAGAGCAACTGCGAGGTTGGTGGTGACACTGGATTTTCCTACGCCACCTTTGCCTGACGAAACCAAAATTGGCCGAGTCTTCGAACCAGGTTGTGCGAATGAAATTTCGCGACCAGATGCATGGCCTTGTGCTGGCTGTGAACCTGCAGTTGCACCAGGGTTGCCGTGCAACATTTCGCGAACCTTCGCGCGCTCTTCATCGTTCATCACTCCGAAGTTCAACGCAACATCTTTGACACCATCAAGTGCACGCAACGCGGTACCAACACGATTTTGAATTTCATTGCGTAACGGGCAACCGGCAATGGTCAGCACCACGGTCAGGCTGACTACGCCGCCCTTCATCTCTACGTCACGCACCATTCCGAGGTCGACAATGGAACGGTGTAGTTCTGGGTCCTCTACGGGGCGGAGGGCTTCAATGATCTGATCTGTTGTGGGGGTTGACATGGGGCTCCAATAATTTCCACTATGGCCATAGGTACAATACCTGTGTGTCGAGCAAGTCTGCCAACCTCACCTCGGGATCCTTCACCGCGCAGGTATCTGCAATTACCTCGGCATTTGGAGACCCAACGCGACGTGCGGTGTATCTGTTCGCTCGTGAAAGCGAGTCAGGTGTCACTGCCGCTCAGGTAGCAGAGAAGTTTGAAGTCCATCCAAACGTTGCACGACATCACCTCGACAAATTGTCTGCAGGCGGATACTTAGAAGTTGCCGTTGACCGCCACGAACGCGGAGGCGCAGGTAGGCCTTCAAAGTTGTACCGCGCAGCAGCCGACACCAATCTTTCATTCCCCGTTCGTAGCGACGACTTAGTGCTGTCGCTGCTGGGAAAAACTCTGGCATTGCTTCCCCCGGACAAAGCAGAAGCAATGGCCGAAGAAGTTGGTCAGCAATACGGTCTGGCAATGGCAGCCGGCATGCAAGGCGACGACATTGCTGCTGGTCACAAATCGTTACGTGCCGCAATGCAAGCAGTTGCCGACGCACTCACCGCTCATGGTTTTGCAGCACACACCGACCAACGCAACAATCAACTTCGCATTGTGAACAACCACTGCCCGTTCGGCGATGTTGCAATTGAGCACCCAGTTATTTGTGCAGTGGATCGTGGAATGGTGAAAGGAATGCTCACCGCAATTTACGGTGATACTTCTCCTTTAACTTCAGCGTCGTTGCCACAAGGCGACACGTTTTGCGCCACCACTATTTAGTAGTGGTCTAGTCGCCCCAAAAGCGCTGCTCTAAAAACGGGTCGCCGTACATGTGATAGCCGTTTTGTTCCCAGAAACCTGGTGCATCGGTTTCGCGAAGTTCGAGACCACGCAACCATTTCGGCGACTTCCAGAAATACAAATTCGGAATGAGCAAACGCACTGGACCGCCGTGAATTGGTTCGATGTCTTCACCGTCGTATTCGTACACCACCATCGACTCGTCACGCATGATGTCTGCAAGTGGCAAGTTCGCGGTGTATCCGTATTCTGCATGGCCCATCACAAATGCCGCTTCAGGTTTAACACCTGCGCGATCGAAAAGATCACGAACTTTTACTCCACGCCACACTGTGTCGAACTTTGACCATTTCGTCACGCAGTGAATGTCTGTAGTCAAGGTGGTTGAAGGCATTGACTTCAGTTCATCAAAGGTGATGGTGAACTCATTGTTCACGGCACCAAAAACTTTTAGGTCCCATTCGCCTGGTTTATAGGTCGGAACATCACCAACATGAAGCACAGGAAAACGCTCAGTTAAATATTGCCCACTTGGCAGACGATTACCGTCGTATCCACGCTTAACAACGTCTTCTCGGTTGCGATCAAAAAATCCCATAATTACCTCGTAGATAGTTTGCCTCAACTCGCCACTAGATTCAGTGTTGATGTCACTATTTTTGGTGCGCCACGCAAAGGCTGGCAAGCGAAGCCAGTGGGATGACGATGATACGTTGCGACCCCTCGATGATGTTGGTGTGCGCCAAGCAGTTGTCATAGCCACAGAAATCAGCGCTCATAACCCAACCGTGTTGTACTCCAGTCCGTTTATTCGATGCGTACAGACGCTCGAGCCGCTTGCCGCCAAAATCGGACTTCCTGTTCACCAACACGATCTGCTTGCAGAAGGCGTCAACTTCATAGACACCGTCAATTGGATTCATACGCTGCCAGAAGGCGCTGTGATGTGCAGTCACGGTGACGTGATTCCCGAAGTTATAGACGCACTTGAGCGACGCGGAATGGAAGTAAGCGGCTTTCGCGAATCGCGTAAAGGTTCAGTGTGGGTACTTGAGCGTCGCGGTGATGAATTTATTGGCGGTCACGCATGGCCGCCACCACGCTTCGACTAATTCAGCCCGCAAGTGTTGCGTTGACTTCTTCAATAATCGACGTGACAAACCCCATCACCTCTGCAGGTGGGTTTGATGCTGCGCAAATATCGAGTTGCTCTTTCGCACCGACCGCATCGGCAGCCAATCGGAAACGCACAATTCCCAAGAAGCAATGTGCGTCTGGGTAATTTGGATCAACTTCAATGGCGTGCTCAAGCCCTTGTGTTGCAGCTGCAAGCGCAACGATCTTGATGTCGTCTGCGGCGTCGCGTGCAATGAGTGCAATGAGCCACGAGCGATACGTGAGTGCTTCGGTGTTGTCTGGGTCGAGTTTCACCACTTGGTTGTAGAACTCAATTGCTTTCTGTGGGTCGCTGAAATTTATTGCTCGCGCCTGCGACAACAGCGAAGCGGTGGAGTCTTCAATGCCACCGCTACTTGTTTGACCCGGCAGGCGCTGCCCCGACTGAGCAGCCACAAGCCAACCTGCAACGCATGCGAACAGCACCACGCAACACGAAACGACAATGGCTTTTGCGCGAGACTTTGGTGCGCGTTCTTTCAACATTGACTGACCAGCTTCAATTGCTTTCAATACATCTGCTGCTCGCTGTGTATAACCAGACTTCAACGTTGCGTAGTCATCGTCGTCAATATCTCCTGCAGCGCGTTCACGTTCAACGTCACGCAAGGAATCGAGCAAGAAGTTTCGTTCTTCTTCAAGGCGTGCGAGTTCGTCTGGGTTCATCATTGATTACTGCTCTTCACGAAGCGCGCGTTCCACCAATTGCGCATCTTCATCAGATATTGAATCGTTACCGACAACTCTCCACCTACGAAACGCAAAACCCAAAGTTCCGACTGCGCACACGAGCGCAAATACGGGAAGCACCCAGATCAGCGAGTCGAGACCTGTCGAACGCGGCACCAGTAACACGCGACTTCCGAAACGAGCTTCGATGTAGCCGATGATTTCATCATCAGATCGCTGACCACCCGCAATTTGCCGCGCGACTTCTGCACGAATGGACTCTGCCGCAGATGCACGCGACACATACACGCTCTCGCCCTGACACGTTGGGCACGCCAGCACCTTGGTGATTGCATCAATCCGGTCGGCCTGTGTTTGCGGGTCGGAGGTTCGGGTACTGCCAAATGCAAGCAACGCCACTGCGGACAGCATCAGCAGTAGCCACGACCACTTGTTGTTTACAGATTTTGAATTCATCACGAACCAAACTGCTTTTTTAAGAGAGCAAGTTGATCATCAAGCAAGCCTGGAGTCAGTTGTCCTGCAATGCGTAACCGCACGTAACCGTTTGGGTCAATGACCCATGTTTCTGGAACCTTTGCAACACCGAAGGCAACCGAAATCGCACCATCCGTATCGCGAATCTTTTGCCATTCGCCACCATTTTTAGAAAAGAACGCGCGAACAGAATCATCGTTGTCGTCGTTAATCACGGTGTACAACTCTGCAGGGTTTGCAGCGGTTGATTCGCGTTCGTTAAACGCCACAAGCTCTGAGTGTTCTGCAACGCATGGAACACATGTTGAGTTAAAGAAGTTGAAGATGACCCAACTTCCCTTTCGGCGCGCAAGTACAAAATCTTCTTCGTTCAATGTTGTGGTTACTACTGAAGGAGCTGGCTGACCGAGCAATGGTGAGTCTGCGTCGTCTGCCGTGTTCGGCTTTGCCGTAACCAGCACCCAAAGAAACCCGACCAATAACGCGCCGACTACGGAGGCGATGATTGGCGCAACGCGCTTTCTTGAACTACCCGTCTCGCTCACAGCATTACCAAAAGGTCAGCAGCAAAGTCATCGTCAGATGTAGGTGAAGTTGGCTTACGGCGACGTCCTGGAAATGCAGCGAGCACAGTTCCAAGCGCCATGAGGCCCCCGCCTATCCACAGCCACAACAGCAATGGCTTGATAAACACTTTGATGCGTGCCTTGTTTTCGTCTTGGCGAACCGGTGGCTCAAGTGTGAGATAAATATCTTTTGCAAGCCCCGTCTTTACCGAAGGCGTACCAACGTTCATTCCCTGCTTGGTGTACTTAGTAATGGCCGGTGCATATGCCTTGCC
>CAITUB010000092.1 GCA_903895515.1 uncultured Acidimicrobium sp.
CATCCGCGGTCGTTGTGTGGGTGCAGCGAAATAATCACCGTGTCGCGTTTGGCGATTGTGCGAATAAACCATTCAATAACGTCGCCGTACACGTTTGGTGTGTAGCACTCAACTGTTGCTGGCAAGTTCAAAATGAGTTTCTTCGCACCGGTCGGTTGAATAACTGCCATCACCGCTTCGCAAATTTCAATAGCAAACTCTGGCTCGGTGAGTGTGAAGCTTTCAGGCGAATACTCGTATCGAACATCGGTTCCTGGAAGCAGGTGCTCCAAGTCTTTGCACAACTGCGCAGCCTTCACCGCAATGTCAATTACGCCTTGCTTGTCGAGCCCGAATACCACTCGGCGTTGCAGTGGGTTGGTGGAGTTATAGAAGTGCACGATTGCGCGCTTCGCACCCTTCAAACATTCATACGTGCGCTTCAACAAATCTTCACGACATTGCACCAACACTTGAATGGTCACATCGTCGGGAATGAGGTCTTGCTCAATGAGCAAGCGAACGAAATCAAAATCTGGTTGCGATGCAGAAGGAAAGCCAACTTCAATTTCTTTGAAGCCCATTTTCACCAGCGTGTTGAACATGCGCAGTTTGCGCTCGGGGTCCATTGGGTCGATGAGCGCTTGGTTGCCGTCGCGAAGGTCGACTGAGCACCACAGCGGTGCCTTGGTGGTGACGTTGTTCGGCCAGGTGCGGTCCTTCAGCACCACCGGAATGAACGGCGTGTACTTTTCGAATGGCATCTTTTTTGGAGTTACGGGCTTTGGGGCCATGTTGCGTTTCTTTCTCGGTAATGAAAAAACCCCCTGACCTTTCGGTTCAGAGGGTTTCGGCGACAGCGGATATGGGGCTGGCGCCGTTATGTAAGTAGGAGGTCCAAAACTTGCGATTGCATGATGAAACCAGCCTAGCGGTGGTTCTAACGAGGTGTTGGACTCAGAAAGTTGGCGAACTGCCAAGGGTCTGAGTGGTCCAACAGGCTGTCGTCGTTGCCGAATCCTGGGAAAGGATCGAAGCGCTCGGACAGCGGGGTCCAGTCGGCAGCTGCCGAATGTAGAGGACCGATGTATGGGCTAGTCCATTCCAGAAGTTCGCGCCATGGCAAATCGTCGGGCACACATACGCCAGCAGTTGGGTAGGTGAGCAACCAACGAACCGCTGCAACTACCGAGCCACCAACTTGCAACGTGGTTGCACTCTGGCCAGGCAGAATGCTGCGCGCTTGATCGATGTCGAGCAACGAACCAGTCCACCACGACTTGTAGTCGTGACCCATGAGCAACACGCCGAGTTCGTCGCGACCGCTAATGATCTCGTTGTTCAAAATACGCTCGCGGTCTTGCATCTTCCAATTGCGCATGCGAAGTTCCAACACGCTGTCGATTGCGACATCGGATGGGTGGTAGGCGTAGTGCACTGTTGGTCGATATGCATCTGTGCCATCTGCATTTTTTACCGTGAGGTGTTTGCACATGGTGTACGACTCGCCGTGACGAATAACCATGCCGAAGTTTTGCCCGCTTGGCACCCAGCTGCGCACCCAGGTTTCCATTCCAGGTTGTGCAATGCATATTTGGTTGCGCGGGCCATCGTCGTGATGCGCGTGTGCGTTCTTTGGCATCCACTTTTCGTGTGTGCCCCAACCAAGTTCTGCTGGCGCAATGCCTTCTTCGTAGAAACCTTCAACTGACCACGTGTTGCAAAACTCGTTGACTTCTTTTGGCTTGTTGGTGATTTGCGTATCGCGTTCAGCAATATGAATGACTTTGGTGCCAGTGAGTTGCGCAAGCACGTTGAACTGCTCGGCTTCAAGTGCGGCTTGTAGCGCTGTGGCGCGACTTCCTGCTTTGCCGTCTTTCAGCAAAGCGGTGGTGATGTCGACGAGTGCACGCTTCACCAAGTGACTGACCATGCCTGGGTTTGCGCCATGTTCAACAACTGCCGATGGGCCGTTGTTCGAACCCCAACGCTCGATCATCTTGCGCATTTCCTGGTGGCGCACATACAGCGTGCGATCTTGCGGACTCGTGGTCTGCATGTCTTGGTACGGGTCCCACAACTCCACCGATGTATTCAGGTAGCGAACTCCATGATCACGACACCATTCAATGATGGTTGGACCATCAATGTTCCAGGCGAGGTCGAGCAAAATGTCGCCATTGCCAACGCGAGCACTGAGGAATGAATCAAGGTTCTCGCGAGTGACGCGATCTTGTTCATAACTGACACCCATTGCCAAAACATCGGCAATACGGTGGCGATTGTCGCGAATATCAACAATGGTGATGGTTTTTGGATCAAATTTCAGATCGCGAATCATCAATGGAATCGCGCATTGCGCAACAGATCCACAGCCAAGCACCAAGGTGCGTTTTGGATGTTGGAATGTTACGGAAGCAGGTGCGTTCACTTCGACGCAGTCGGCGACATCTGGTCACCTGCATCGATAGCGCTCAACAATGTTTGCAGCGTTGCTTCAAATACTGTTTCTGAAGGAATGAGCAACTGCTGCCAGTCGTAGGCAATTCCTTTGCGACCCGTAAAGGTTGGCTCAGGACTGGTGTGGCGATTCTCCAGGAATGATTCCTCGGACTTGAAATTGTCGATTGGCATGAGCACCTCCTTAGGTCGTTAAATGCAGAATTTTGACTTTATAAGTTTTTGACGGCTCTGCACACTATTTCCGACTATCTCTTTGGCGCTCGGAGATGGTTGGTAGCGTGACAGCACTCGTGACGACGCCTCAACCTGACTCCAAGCCGGCAACCACGGTGACCACACCAACTGGGTTCGCCGACCTAGGAGTGCCTGCCAACATCGACGCAGGGCTTGCTGCTGCGGGCTTTGCTGGCCCATTCGCCATTCAGACAGAGGCGATTCCTGTGGCACTCGCTGGCCACGACGTGTGCGGACGTGCTCGAACTGGCTCGGGCAAAACCCTGGCCTTCGGTGTGCCGATGATGTCAAAAATTTCTGTGCCAGCCGCCTCTGGAAAGCCTCACGGACTAGTGCTGGTGCCAACTCGTGAGCTCGCGCTGCAGGTTTCTGAAGTGCTCGGACCAATTGGCAAAGAATGCGGCATTCGCGTACTCGCTGTTTACGGTGGCGCCGACAGGCATAAGCAAGTAGTCGACATTGAACAAGGTGTTGAAATTATTGTTGCAACACCGTTGCGACTCATTGACCTCATGAAGTCAAACGAGTGTGACCTGAGTGCAATTCAAGTTGTGGCAATTGACGAAGCCGACCGCATGGCGGACGAAGGCTTCATGCCACAAGTGGAATGGATTATGCGCCACGTAACTGGCGAGCATCAAACCATGTTGTTCTCGGCAACGCTTGATGGCCAAGTTGGCAACTTGGTGAAGCGTTACATGAAAGACCCGAAAGAAATTTCCATCGATTCACCAACTGACACGGTTGGCACGATGCGCCACCTGTTCTTGGCAGTTCACCACATGGATAAAGACCGCGTCATTGCCAACATGGCTGCCGCACATGGTCAAACCGTGGTGTTCTGCGATACAAAACGTGTGTGCGACAAGGTTGCAGAAGCGTTGCAGAAGCTTGGTGCCAACGCCTCGGCGCTGCATGGTGACATGCCACAGAACGCGCGCGAAAAAGCGTTAAGCAAGTTTGAAAAAAACGAATTAAAGATTTTGGTTGCGACCGATGTTGCAGCTCGTGGTATTGACATTGATGATGTTGCGGTGGTTATTCACTACGTACCACCACTAGACGTGAAGACGTACTTGCATCGCTCTGGTCGCACCGCGCGTGCTGGTCGAGACGGTTGGGCAGTAACACTTGCCGAATACAACCAACACACCACGTGTCGCATTATTCAACGAGGCCTGCGGCTTGAGCCGCAAGCCCCGATTGAAGTGTTTTCGAATGACGCGCGATTGCGCGACTTGTTCACATTCCTCACTGCCTAGGGGAAACTAGGAAGCTTTTCCGGCTTTCGTAGCTTCCGGAACTTCTACCAAGCGACCGGTTGCGACATCGTAGATGTAGCCGTAAATCGGAATGTTTTTTGGAACAAGTGGGTGATTGCGAATTCGGCTTACATCCTCTGCAACGCTTTGTGCATTGTTTGAGATTGTTTGCCAATTGATGTATTTACCTTCTGGCGAACCTGGTCCTTTTCCAATATCGGTAAATCCTCCTGCACCAAGCGAAGCGGTTTCAAGGCTTGATTCAAGCAGTCCGCTCATGACGTCATTGGTGAAGAATTCCATTCCGCAGTTGGAGTGGTGAATAACGAACCATTCGCGAGTTCCGAGCAACTTGTAAGAAATGACGAGTGATCGAATGGCGTCATCAGTTGCGCGAGCACCTGCATTTCGAATGACGTGAGCGTCGCCTTCAGCAAGTCCTGCGTATTTGGCTGGGTCGAGGCGGGCATCCATGCAGGTGAGGATTGCGAATCCGCGAGCTGGTGGCAGGGCGAGTGACCCTTTGTCTCCAAATGACTTGGCATATGAATCATTGGCGGCGAGCACTTCTGGCAAAACTGACATTTCGTTCTCCTATATGGGTTTCATGGCTAAATGGGATAATTATGATCATATTAGTCATATTTAGAAAATCAGGTCAAGTCAGGCTCAATAACTGAATTTTCAGCGCTGGTTTAGCCAGGCGGGGCGGGACGTCTCGAAACTCGAGATTGCATCGCCCTTCGTCATGGTGATGCCAACGTCATCAAGGCCGCGGATGAAGCGGTCCTGCGTTGATGCATCCATGTCGAACTTTTCGGTAATGCCAGCGCTTGGAATTTCAACAGTCAAGCGCTGCATGTCAATAGTGATTTCGGCAGTTGCGTCGGCTTCGAGAACTTCCCAAATGCGATTAACCGTTGGCTCCGACAACACCACGGGAACGAGACCGTTCTTCGTGCAGTTGTTGCGGAAAATGTCGGAAAAGCTTGGTGCAATGACCGCGTTGAATCCGCCCTGCAGAATTGCCCACACTGCGTGCTCGCGTGAAGATCCAACTCCAAAGCTTGGGCCGGCAACCAAAATGGATGCACCTGCATAACGCTCGTCGTTCAATACGAAATTGCGATCGTCGCGCCACGTGGAGAACAATCCCTTTTCGAAACCCGTGCGCTCAACACGCTTCAACCATTCGGCTGGAATGATTTGGTCGGTATCCACATCGGAGCGCTTCAGTGGAACGCCGCGACCAGTAATGATGCTGACGGCTTTCATGCCAAGTCTCCTGGGGTAGCGAAGTGGCCAGCAACTGCTGTTGCGGCGGCAACTTCTGGCGAAACGAGATGTGTACGACCACCACGGCCTTGGCGACCTTCGAAGTTGCGGTTGCTGGTGCTCGCTGCGCGTTCGCCAGGTGCAAGTTTGTCGGGGTTCATGGCCAAGCACATTGAACAACCAGGTTCGCGCCAGTCGATTCCTGCAGCGATGAAAATCTTGTCGAGGCCTTCGGCTTCGGCTTGCTTCTTCACTTGATGACTTCCTGGCACCACCATGACGCGCTTGACAGTAACGGTGCGACCTTTCACCACGGCTGCAGCAGCACGCAAGTCTTCAATGCGACTGTTGGTGCATGAACCAATAAACACGGTGTCTACTTTTACGTCGCGAATTGGTGTGCCTGCTGTGAGGCCCATGTATTCGAGTGCGCGTTCAACGGTGTTACGTGCGGTTGCATCTGCATAATCGGCAGGGTTTGGAATTTTTCCGTCGATACCGATGCCTTGAGCTGGGTTTGTTCCCCACGTAACGAATGGTGTGAGTGCTGATGCGTCGATAACTACTTCGGTGTCCCATTGCGCGCCTTCGTCGGTGCGCAATGTTTTCCAGTCGGCAACTGCTGCGTCCCACTCAGCGCCTGTTGGTGCATGCTCGCGACCCTTCAGGTATTCGAACGTGACGTCGTCTGGAGCAACAAGACCAGCGCGTGCGCCTGCTTCGATGGACATGTTGCAGATGGTCATGCGACCTTCCATTGACATTGCTCGAATTGCTGAACCGCGGTATTCGATGACATGTCCAATGCCGCCACCCGTGCCGATTTTGGCGATGACAGCAAGGATGATGTCCTTTGCGGTGACGCCTGGTGCCAGCGTTCCTTCAACAGTGACGCTCATCCACTTTGGACGCGACTGCGGAAGTGTTTGCGTTGCAAGAACGTGTTCCACTTCGCTGGTGCCAATTCCGAATGCGAGTGCGCCGAATGCACCATGTGTTGCTGTGTGGCTGTCGCCGCACACAATGGTCATGCCAGGAAGCGTGCGACCTTGTTCTGGTCCAATTACGTGCACGATGCCTTGCTTGGCATGACCCATTGGGTACAAGGTGACACCAAACTCTTTTGCGTTTGCGCGCAACACTTCAATTTGCTTTGAAGAAATTTCGTCGGCAATAGGCAAGTGAATGTTCTCGGTTGGAACGTTGTGGTCTTCAGTTGCCACGGTGAGATCTGGGCGGCGAACTTTGCGGCCGTTGATACGCAGGCCATCAAAAGCTTGTGGGCTCGTCACTTCGTGAACGAGGTGGAGGTCGATATACAGCAGGTCTGGTTCGCCGGGTGCGCTTTGCACAACGTGGCGATCCCAAACTTTTTGGGGAAGCGTGAGGGGCTTGCCGTTCGAATTGGCCATGCTTCCATTCAACCGTGAATTGGTTGAAATGGCTCAATCAGACGTCCGCAAAAGGGCCACAAGCCACACATCGGGGCATGACACAACACACCATTAGTCCAGTCACACTCGCCACTTGCGTAGAGCACAGCCTGCACCTGTCGCTTGATGGTTTCGATCTTTCACGGGCGCGCCTGTATGGCATCAGCATCGTGGACGAAGAAGCCGCGGCACGAAATGAAGACGGTGCGTTACGAATTACGTTTCTTGCCGAACACGGCGATGTGTATGAACTTCTTGAAGCACAAACCAGCGCAATTGTTCGCATGTTTGATGCCGCGGTGGTGTTGACGTGCGGATGGGCTGCGCCAATTCGAGACGATGATGAAGACGACGAAGAAACATCAGTGCCACCCAGTCAGCATCCAGAACGCAGACGGGTTCGTTTAGTTGTAGTGGTGGGTGACGGTGGCGTTGGATCGGTATTGCGCTTTGCCGACACCCCAAACGATGTGGTGACCGATGCGGGGGCAGCGAGAGGCAGCCTGGCCGATGCAGTCACCAATTTGTGGTTTGACTGCCCCGTGAATGTTGCCCAAAGCCCTACAGATTCGGCATTGCAGGAGTAGCCGATAACTTGAATGTGTGAGTTCAAGCATCGCCAACAGCGTTGATTATGGCCAGAAGTCGGCATGGGCCGAAGAAGTTCGTGCGCTGGCTAAACAGCGCGATGCGGTAATTCTTGCCCACAACTATCAGGTGCCAGAGATTCAGGAAATTGCGCATCATGTTGGCGACTCGTTGGCGCTTTCGCGAATTGCAGCCCAAGTTGATGCAAGCACGATCATTTTTTGCGGTGTGCACTTCATGGCCGAGACCGCAAAGATTTTGAGCTACGAAAAAACGGTGATCATTCCCGACGCTGCTGCGGGTTGTTCGCTTGCCGACACCATTAATGCAGACCAACTTCGTGCTTGGAAAGCCGAACACCCTGGTGCAGCAGTAGTGAGTTACGTAAACACCACTGCAGCCGTAAAGGCCGAAACCGATATTTGCTGCACGTCATCGAACGCGGTTGAAGTA
This sequence comes from uncultured Acidimicrobium sp., assembly GCA_903895515.1. Taxonomy (GTDB): domain Bacteria; phylum Actinomycetota; class Acidimicrobiia; order Acidimicrobiales; family Ilumatobacteraceae; genus UBA3006. The sequence goes on from CAITUB010000092.1 coordinate 7,688, forward strand.
GTGCAGTCAATTCCACTTGATCAAGAAATTTTGTTTTGCCCAGACCAGTTTCTGGGTGCACATGCACAGCGCGAAACCGGGCGCACCAACATGCACATTTGGATGGGCGAGTGTCATGTGCACGCCGGCATCAATGGGCAAGATTTGAAGAACATGGTTGCTGCTGAACCCGAAGCAGAACTGTTCATTCACCCAGAATGTGGATGCGCAACTTCGGCAATGTATTTGGCTTCGAGCGGTGCAGTTCCTGCAGAGCGCACACACATTCTTTCCACCTCAGGAATGATTACGGCAGCGCAGAATACGCGCGCGAAAAAAGTTTTGGTCGCAACAGAAACCGGAATGCTGCATCAGTTGCGCAAAGCAAACCCACTGGTCATTTTTGAGCCGGTGAATCGTGCAGCAGTGTGCAAATACATGAAGATGATTACTCCCGAGAAATTGCTGCGTTCTTTGCGCGATGGCACCGATGTTGTGGATGTTCCGCGCGACATTGCCGACAAAGCACGTGCTTCTGTGGAGCGCATGATTGCCATTGGCACGCCTTCGCGTACGAAGGAATAGTCACAGTGCCGACAGGTTCGCGCGTACAACAGATACCTGTGAATGTGCCAACTCAACTTGCTGCTCCAGCAGTTTCCTGGACGCGCGAAGTTGATGTTGTCGTTCTTGGCTCTGGCGCGGCGGGGCTTGCAGCAGCGTTAGCAGCACGACCAGTTCGTGACGTTTTGATCATTACGAAAGACACGCTGGATGCAGGAAGTACCGCGTGGGCGCAAGGCGGACTAGCTGCTGTACTCGACCCGGGCGACACATTTGGTGAACACGTACGCGACACGCTTGAAGCAGGCGCAGGTTTGTGTGATGAAGCGGCAGTTACTTCGTTAGTGCGCGATGCACCGACTGCAATTCAATATTTGGAAAAACTTGGTGCAGCGTTCGACCCAGGTAGCGACGGCTTGCGAGCGCTTACTCGCGAAGGTGGGCATTCGCGCTCGCGCATTGTGCACGCCGGCGGCGATCAATCGGGCGCAGAAGTTCAACGCACGCTCGACATGAACGCCATTAACGCAGGTGTTGAAGTGATGGATCACGCGTTTGCGTTGGATTTGGTGTTTGGAAAATCTTCAGGTGGGCGTCGCCGAATTGCTGGCGTGCGAATTGCAAAACTCGATGCGCAGGGAAATGTTGAAAGTGTTGGGTTAGTGAAAGCACCTGCTGTTGTGGTTGCAACTGGTGGATATGGCCAAGTTTTCGCAAGTACATCGAACCCACCAGCAGTTACAGGTGATGGTCATGCCCTTGCTCTGCGCGCAGGTCTTACGTTGCGCGATCTTGAGTTCGTGCAGTTTCACCCGACGGTGTTGTGGCACTCGGCAAGTTCGACTCAACAGCAAATGCTTATTAGCGAAGCAGTTCGCGGCGAAGGCGCAATTCTTTTTGATGCAGCGGGTGAGCGCATCATGAAAGGTGTGCATCCGCAAGAAGACCTTGCACCACGAGACGTGGTGGCATCGGCAATCAGCGCACGCATGGCGCAAGCTCCAGCAGGCGTTGATGACCATGTGTTTCTTGATGCCACGGGTATTGAAAATTTCGAAGAACGCTTTCCGTTCATTACCAAGGCTTGTCGTGCAGCCGGCGTTGACCCGCTCACACAACGAATTCCCGTTGCACCTGCAGCGCACTACACATGTGGTGGCATTGATTCAAACCTTGATGGCCTTACCGAAGTGGACGGACTGTATGCCGTTGGCGAAGTGGCATACACAGGCGTGCACGGCGCAAACCGGTTGGCATCCAACTCACTGACCGAAAGCCTGGTGGTGGGAACGCGTGTTGGACGAAACCTGGCGTGGAAAATTCCTGAGCGTGTTGAACCAGAAGAAACCATTGCCTCTGAAATTGTGGGACTGCTTGATGATTCACTCCGCACTCACGTACGCACGCTGATGAGCAAACACGTAGGCGTGCTTCGTAAGCCGGAAGGTTTGCAACATGCACTTGATGCGTTGGAAAAAGCTGCAGAAAAAGTTGATGCGCAAGTTCTGCCTTCGCGACGCAATTTTGAAGCAACCAACATCTTGACTGTTGCAACAGCAGTTGCGGCAAGCGCGCTTGCTCGAACTGAGAGTCGTGGTTGTCACCGCCGCACAGACACGGTGGAGCAGCGAGAAATATGGGTTCGACACCTAGAGGTTTCGTTGCACAGTGGTTCGTTGTCAATTAGTGGAATTCCGAACGAGGCCTAACCATGTTGCATCACAAACTTTCTGATGAATCTGCTCAGTACATATCGGCAGCGGGTTTAGATGTTGACGCAGTGCGTCGACTTATTTCTGTCGCGTTAGACGAAGACTTGCACAATGGTCCCGATGTGACCACCAATTCGACAGTTCCTGCACAGCAGCGAAGTGCGGGTGTTTTTGCATCACGCCAAACAGGATGCATTGCAGGCCTGGCAATTGCTGGTGCAGTTTTCGACATGGTGTGTGGCGCCGAGCATGTTGCGTTCAAGCAGTTAGTTGCAGATGGATCGCGCGTTCAGCCTGGCACTCGCGTGGCAAGCGTTGAGGGCCCAACTCGCGGGTTGCTCACAGCAGAGCGCACTGCGCTGAACCTGTTGGGCCATTTGTCGGGAGTTGCAACTGCAACAAGCCAATGGGCTGATGCCATTGCATCCACGAATGCACAGGTGCGCGACACGCGCAAAACCACGCCAGGAATGCGCGCGCTGGAAAAGTATGCAGTGCGTTGTGGCGGCGGTGTGAATCACCGTATGTCACTTTCGGATGCAGCTTTAGTGAAAGACAATCACATTGTTGCTGCTGGCGGAGTAGCTAGAGCGTTTGCTGCAGTGCGCGCTGCTGCGCCATCAATCGTGTTGGAAATTGAGGTGGACACGATTGATCAATTGCGCACAGCGCTTACAGCAGGTGCCGATTTAGTGCTGCTCGACAACATGACACCAGAAGTGCTGCGCGAAGCAGTTGCAATTGCTGCTCAGCATCTCGCAACTACTGGTCGTGCTGTGGTGCTTGAAGCAAGTGGCGGGCTGACATTAGAAAATGCACAGAGTGTTGCCGCAACCGGTGTGAATTACATTTCGGTTGGCGCACTCACGCATTCTGCAAAAGTGCTGGATATCGGGCTAGATCTAGAAACTATTGTCGCTTAATTCTTTAGCGCTCGCTGGTACACGCTGGTGCAAGCCGAAAGAAGCTTTGGAACGTACGTGCGCTGCTCGGTGTAAATAGCGTTATGTCCACCGTCTACCAAATGGACGTCGACATCTTTCAATAGATCTAGTAGACGTTGTTGTCGCTCAGGAGGAATGACCTGATCTTGTGTGGTAATTACCACTGACGTGGGAACGTCTACTGCAGGCAGCCACTTCAGCGAATTGAAACTTCCGATTTCTTTTCCAGCTTCAAGAATTTGTCGCCAGTCATGACCGGACATTTCGTCGAGTGCCCATTGGTCCAATCCTTCAGACTTGCGCTGTAAATACACCTGCTCGGTTATCCAGTCCACGGTTTGCGTTGGAGTGAATCGAGCAATGGCTGCAAGTCCAGTGAGACCAAGAAAGCCAAGCCGTTCTTCGCGCGACTTTGCAAAAATTGGCGCAGTGCTACACAACACCAGCCCGTTTACGCGATGCTCGTGTTGCTTCCAAATGAGTTGCGCAATGGTTCCACCCATTGAATATCCAACAGGTATGAACGTGTTGATGCCCAGTGCATCGGCAAGCGCAACCACGTCGTCCGCGCAGTCTTCAAGGCGAAATGAACTACGCGAGCGAATTCCTTGTCCGTGACCGCGATGATCGAGCGCGACCACGTTGAAGTGTTTGCCGAGTTCTTCAAAACACGTAAACCAATTCAGGTCAGCTGTTGCTGTCCAGCCGTGCAACAAAATGAGTGTCGGCGCGTTGTCTGGGCCTTGCACTTCACGAATGAATGTTTGACCGCGACCAGGAATATCGATCAAGCGACCGGGGGGAAGCGCCATATTCTCCGGGTTACTTCTGTGCTTTTGCTGACAGCACTTTGACTTTTAGTTTTGCGTTTGTTGCGTCGTATGTAACAACATCGCCTTCTTTTGCGCCAAGTAACGCAGAACCAAGTGGTGAAGAAGGGCTCATCACGCTGACTGAATCGTTTTCTGGTTTTTCTTCAACATGGCCAATAAGGTACGACTCGGCATCGTTGTCTGAGTCACCTTCAAACACAATGGCGACGACCGAACCAAGACCAACAACACCGTCGGTAGGGGCAGAAACGACTTCGGAGTCTTCAAGAATGGATTCGATCTGGCGAATGCGGCCCTCCATGTGGCCCTGCTCATCTTTTGCCGCGTGGTAGTCGCCATTTTCCTTCAGGTCGCCAAGTTCACGTGCACGCTCAATTTTGTAGGCGACCTCAATGCGCCCACGGGTGGTGAGGTCGTCAAATTCGGCCTTTATACGGTCAAATGTGGACTTCGAGAGTTGGTGCTTAGCCATACGAACCAAGGCTATCTGCGCAAAATCCACCCTACGATGGAGCATCACTATGTCTGCGAAATCATCACAAGCTCATCGCGTTGCAGTAATTGGCGGCGACGGAATTGGACCAGAGGTCACAACTGAAGCGCTGAAGGTAGTGAAGGCTGCTGGAATTGATTTAGAGACCACAAGCTTCGATCTTGGTGGTGCTCGTTACCTGCGTGATGGTGAAGTGCTGTCGGATGCAACACTTGCCGAACTGCGCAAGTTTGACGCCATCTTGTTGGGCGCTGTAGGTACACCTGCGGTACCACCAGGAGTAATTGAACGCGGCTTGTTGTTGAAGATGCGTTTTGAATTGGACTTGTACATCAATCAGCGTCCATTTGCTGGAGTAGCGCCAGGCCATACGCAGTCACACGACTTCGTGGTGATTCGCGAGAACACTGAAGGACCATATGTTGGCGAAGGTGGAGTGTTACGCAAAGGCACGCCATTTGAAGTAGCAACCCAGGGCAGTGTGAACACTGCACACGGCGTCGAGCGCTGCATTCGTTACGCATTCGAACTTGCCGCACAACGCGATCGCAAACATTTGACACTGGTGCACAAAACAAACGTGCTTACTTTTGCTGGAGATTTGTGGCAACGCACATTCAATTCCGTGGCTGAAGATTTCCCACATGTTGGAACCGCCTACAACCACGTGGATGCAGCTTGCATCTATTTCGTTCAAGATCCGCAGCGTTATGACGTGATTGTGACCGACAACTTGTTCGGCGACATTTTGACCGACCTTGGTGGAGCAGTGAGCGGTGGAATTGGTGTTGCGTCTTCAGCCAACCTGAACCCGAAGCGCACTGGCCCATCAATGTTTGAGCCCGTGCATGGTTCGGCGCCAGACATCGTCGGCACAGGCAAGGCAAACCCGGTCGCAGCAATTCTTTCGGCAGCGCACATGCTGGAGTTCCTTGGTGAGCATGCCGGGGCAGCCAAGTTGCGTGCTGCCTGCGAAAAGCCAAGTGCGGGCTCAACCTCGCAAATTGGTGACGAAATTGCAGCCCGAGTTGCTGGCAAGTAACGCTAAGTTTTATCAACATTTTTAAATAAGGGGACGCCGATGCCGATTACCACGACACCAAAGATTTGGATGAACGGAACGCTTGTTGATTGGGACAAGGCACAAGTTCATGTGCTCACGCACACACTGCATTACGGCACCGGCGTGTTCGAAGGTATTCGCGCATACGAAACCGACAAGGGTCCGGCAGTATTCCGCCTTACCGAACACATGCAACGCTTCATTAACTCAGCAAAAATTTTGGCAATGCCAATGCCGTACTCACTTGAAGAACTTGTTCAAGCTGTAAAAGACACGGTTGTATCAACCGGATTGCCAGCTTGCTACGTACGTCCGCTTGCGTATTACGGATACGGCGAAATGGGCTTGAACACCACGCCTTGCAAAACCGACGTTGCCATTGCATGTTGGCCATGGGGTGCGTATTTGGGTGATGATGCAGTTGAAAAAGGCGTGCGCATGAAGATTTCTTCATGGACTCGTCACGACCACAACACCATGCCTCCAGCAGCGAAAACAGTTGGTAACTATGTCAACTCATCGCTTGCCAAAGTTGAAGCGTTACAAGCTGGTTATGACGAAGCCATCATGCTTGCTCCAAACGGTTTGGTTGCTGAGTGCACAGGCGAAAACTTGTTTGTTGTGCGCAACGGAATCATCTTGACCCCACCAACATCTGCCGGAGCACTTGAGGGAATTACGCAAAACAGCGTCACCCGCATTGCTCGCGACTTGGGTTACGAAGTTCGCGTGGACAACATTGCTCGCAGCGATTTGTACATTGCCGAAGAAATCTTCGCCTGCGGAACTGCAGCAGAAGTTGGCTCGGTAAGTTCGGTTGACGACAGGCCAGTGCCGTGCCCAGGACCGATGACGCGGGCAATCGCTGCTGTGTATGCCAAGGCTGTGCGTGGGCAAGACCCGCGCTATGTCGACTGGCTCGAATACGTGAAATAACAGCCTTCGTATTACACGAAGGTGACTTGGGAGGGGTTTCCCCCAAGGTCATCCACAGCCGTTTCCACAAGCGGAGTATCGTCCGCAGGGCGTTATCCACAGGCATCCCCACAGGACAGGGGTTGGCGGGTTGGTGAACGCCATTTCAGGCGTCAGACTGGAGGCGTGAATCATTTCGGAGCCACTCAAACCAACATTGCGATCATCATTATTCGATAGGCGTGCGTCACCCGACGTACGCCCAAGCCGCCCAATCGGGCGGCTTTTTTAATCCCCAAAATTCGACAGTAGAGAAGAGCAGCAGATGACAAAGCAACAACTTGTAGAAGTGTTCGACACCACATTGCGTGACGGCATGCAAGTAGAGGGCGTGTCGGCAAGCGTTGAAGACAAGTTGCGCATTGCAGAACAACTGGATTACTTGGGCGTGCATTTCATTGAAGGCGGATGGCCTGGTGCGAACCCGAAAGACATTGAGTTTTTTGCCCGTGCAAAAAAGGAGTTGACGTTTTCAACCTCGGCCTTGGTTGCATTCGGTTCAACGCGACGTCCGCTTGGCAAAGTTGACGACGACGCGACACTGCGAAATTTGATTGAAGCGGAAACTTCTGCAGTGTGCATTGTTGCTAAAGCTTGGGACTATCACGTTGTGCACGCATTGCAAACAACACTCGATGAAGGTGTTGCCATGGTGTCGGACTCGGTGAAATATCTCACCGCTAACGATCGCCGAGTGCTTGTTGACATGGAACATTTCTTTGACGGTTTCAAATCGAACCCCGAGTTTTCGCTTCGCGTGTTAGAGGCCGCAATCATCGGTGGAGCAACGCACCTGGTGTTGTGCGACACCAACGGTGGATCGCTGCCGAACGACGTGTTGCACATTGTTGGCGAAGTAAAGAAGCACATCGGTGACGATGCGACAATCGGAATTCACTGCCACGACGACACGGGTTGCGCGGTGGCAAACTCGCTTGCAGCAGTGCAAAGCGGCGCGCGCCATGTGCAGGGAACGCTGAACGGTCTTGGCGAGCGCACCGGTAACACCAACCTGACAACGGTCATTCCTAACTTGCAATTGAAAATGGGTTTTGAATGCTTGCCAGAAGGCAGGCTCGAGCGCCTAACCACTGTCAGCAATTTTGTTGCTGAGGTGCTCAACCGTCCGTTGAATCCGCAGGCTCCATACGTAGGTTCATCGGCGTTCGCCCATAAAGCTGGTCTCCATGTTTCGGCAATCTCGCGCGCAAAAGATGCGTACGAGCACATTGCACCAGAACTTGTTGGTAACGGCACGCGTTTTCTTGTCAGCGAAATGGCTGGCCGCGCAACCATCACCATGAAGGCAGAAGAACTTGGATTGACCATGGACGGTCCTGCAGTAAATCAAGTGATTGACGACCTGAAGCGGCTCGAACACGAGGGCTACCACTTCGAAGCAGCAGATGCGTCGTTGGAATTGTTGATGCGTCGTGCAACTGGATGGAAACAGAGTTTCTTTAATGTCGAATCAATGCGAGTGATCACCGATGAATCATCGGCTGGAACATTTACAACCGAAGCCACAGTGAAGGTGTGGATGGGGGACCATCGCGAAGTGTGTACTGCGGAAGGTAATGGACCAGTAAACGCAATCGATACCGCATTGCGTGCTGCACTGTTGCAGAAATTCCCGCAGCTTTCACGTGTGCATTTGACCGACTACAAGGTGCGTATCTTGGACTCGGGCTCGGCAACTGGTGCGGTAACTCGCGTGTTGCTCGATGCCTCAGATGGAGAGCGCAGCTGGACCACAATCGGCGTGTCGTCAAACATTATTGAAGCCTCGTGGCGCGCACTCGAAGAGTCGCTCATCTTTGGTCTCTTGCATTCCAAGTAGGCTCGCAGGAGTATGGCTGCTCCAAAATTTTCTCCAGTAAGTGCAACCCAAACGCCGCGCTCGTATGAATCTCCTCTACATGTTCCTGCGCCATGGTCGCCAGGTCGCCCTGGAGAAATAGACGGCAAGCAACCGCGTGGTGCGAGCTTGGGCAATCAAGGTCCAGACCAGGGCTACATCCTCACGCTTGCCCGCGTTGCGCGAAACAAGATCAAAGTGCAAGCAGGCGAGTCGGTAGACGACGCCATTCGCGGGTCAATCGGCATCGCTCTGCGCAGGTCGTCGATGTACGGTCGCGCGCCAGTCATGCATGACCTCACGTTTGCTCTCACCATTTGGGGATGGCTTGTAGACAACGTGCCAGCAGATTTGTTGGCTCGTCGTAAAGAGCTGTTTTCAGGAGTAGCCGATGCGACGCATTCGTACTACGAAGTTCGCGAAATAACAGGGCTTGTTCCTGAAACGACGTACCAACTTTCCATCGAACAACTCACCGCAGTGACGCCGATGTCGTGGCGTGCACTCACCGGCGCGTAACCCATGCCTAATTCAGTGGTTGGTGTTCACCTTTCGCCTGAACACACATTCACAAAACAAGCACAAAGCTCAATTGAGCTCATTGCTGGTGTCGGAGTGCAAGGGGATGCACACGCTGGAAAGACAGTGAAGCATTCGTATCTGCGTCGCAAGAAACCAGAAAAGCCGAACTTGCGTCAGGTCCACCTCATTGCGAGCGAGCTGATTGAAGAATTGCGTAAGGAAGGTTTCAATGTTGAGCGAGGCTCAATGGGTGAAAACATCACTACGAGCGGCATGCAACTCACGTCGCTTCCGCACGGAACTCGTTTGGTGTTTGCAAGTGGGGCTGCAATTGAGTTGACGGGTATTCGAACGCCGTGCAAACAGCTCAATGGTTTTCAAGACGGATTGCTTGCTGCAGTACGTGAAAAGAACGAAAGTGGCGCATTCCGTCGACCAGTTGGCGTGCTTGCGGTTGTGGTAGCTAGCGGAACCGTTTCGCCAAACGATGTAATTGACGTGCAACTTCCAACAGGCGCACATCGCCCGATGGAATTTATCTAGTTACAGCGCAAACTTTTCTAAGTCTGCAAGGTTCACAAATTCGAGCGTGAGCACATGAGTCGCACGAAGGTTTACTTTCGGCGCCATCCCTGCTTCGAAAGCTTCTTGCCAACGCGATGCGCAAAGGCACCAATGATCTCCAGCCTTGAGCCCGTCAAAACCATATTGAGGCATTGGTGTCGATAAGTCGTTGCCGCTCATCTTTGAGAATGCAAGAAATTCATCGGTCATCACCGCGCACACGGTGTGTACGCCTGTGTCGTCTCCACCGGTCTCACAACATCCAGTGCGGTACCAACCTGTAAGTGGAGCAGTGCAACACGTTTCGATTGGTTCGCCGTACACATTGACTTGAGATCCAATTGTCATGCGCCTCAACTTAGTGCTCACTCAGGGTGAGTGCTTTGCTCAGATAGCCTGAAAGCACATGTCTGCAACTCCTCGCTATCGTTTCGCGCCATCGCCCACCGGTTATTTTCACGTTGGCGGCGCACGCACTGCGCTCTACAACTGGCTACTTGCCCTGAAGCACAACGGCACCTTTGTATTGCGCATTGAAGACACCGACGAATCTCGTAACGAACCGCAGTGGACACAGGGAATTATTGACGCGCTTGCATGGATCGGCATCGACAGCAACGACCCGCATTTTGAAGGACCGTATTTCCAGTCCACCTATGCAACAGAGCATGTTGCCGCTGCGCACAAGTTGTTTGAAGCAGGCAATGCGTATTACTGCGATCAGACCACCGAACAAATTCAGGAACGAGCAAAAGCAGCAGGACTGAATGGTTATGACGGGTTTTCGCGCGATCGTAAATTGGGCCCAGGTCCTGGACACGTATTGCGGTTCCGTGTTCCTGCAGGAAAGACCATCGTGAACGACACAGTTCGCGGGGCGGTGGAATTCGAGAACTCCACGATTGAAGATTTTGTGTTATTGCGCGGCAACGGCACGCCAGTGTTTCTCATTGCCAACGTGGTCGATGACATCACCATGAACATCACCCATGTGGTGCGCGCAGAAGAACATTTGCCAAATACCCCAAAGCAGCAAATGCTGTGGGACGCACTTGGCCACACGCCACCTGTGTGGGCACACGTGCCAGTACTGGTGAACGAACAGCGCAAGAAGCTGTCGAAGCGCCGCGACAAAGTTGCAGTTGAGCAATATCGCGAAGAGGGAATTTTGCCCGACGCAATGGTGAATTATTTAATGACCCTGGGTTGGGCGCCAAGTGGCGACACCGAGATTGTTCCGCTGCAGCAAATTCAAGACGAATTCCGTTTGGAAGACGTCAATCATTCGCCAGCATTTTTCGACATTAAAAAATTGCAGTCATTCAATGGCGAATACATTCGCTTGATGACACACGATGCCTTTGTTGCTGCCGCAAATGAAGTGTTGACAAGTTCGGCAGCAACCTGGCCGGCAGATCGGTACAAGCCTGAAGTGTTTGCTGCAATGGCGCCACTGGTGCAAACGCGAGTAGTGGTGATGGCTGAAGTAGTGGCGATGGTGGACTTCCTCTTTTTGGCTGAGCCACCAATTGATGAAGCCGCGTTCACGAAAGCATTTAGCGCAGATTTCGCAGTGTCAACGCTGACTGAAATTGCGAACGCGTTTGAAACTATTGAGTGGAACGCAGAGAGCATCAAAGTTGCAGTGGAAGCAGTTGGAACTCAGCACGAAGTAAAGCTTGGAAAATTGCAAGGGCCGCTGCGCATTGCAATCACGGGCCGCACAGTTGGTCCGCCTTTGTTTGAACCAATTGAGTTGCTTGGCCGCGAGGAATCGTTGCGTCGAATTCGCGCTGCACTTGTTCGCGCTGCCGGATAACACGCTGTCATGAAACGCGCAGGCACCATCTCCGTGCTTGTGTTGGCTGGGTTCATGTATGTATGTCTGAACATTGTTCAGGTGTGGTCAGTGGGGCGCAGTAGTGGCGCGAGAGAAGTCGATGCGATCGTCGTTATGGGAGTTGCTCAGTACGACGGAAGACCTTCCCCGCAATTGCAGGCTCGACTTGATCATGTGCTTATGCTGTGGAAAGAAGGCGTTGCCAAACTGGTAGTGACAACTGGCGGAAATCAGCCAGGGGATCGCTTTACCGAAGCACGAGCATCTGCCGATTATTTGGTTGCAGGTGGAATTCCTGAATCGGCAATTTCTATGGAAGATATTGGTGCAACGACGTTGCAATCGCTTCAGGGTGTTGCAGAAATTTTGCACAGCCGAGGGCTTTCATCAATCGAAATTGTGACCGATCCATATCACGCGCTCCGTTCACGATTGATTGCGCAAGACCTCGGTTTAACTGCCTATGTTTCTCCGACCGAGCATTCTGCGGTGACAGGAGGGGCGGAGAAAAGGCGAATGATCAATGAAGGGCTAGGTCTTGCACTTGCCCATGTCATTGGTTTTCAGGCCCTCGACCGATTAACGAATTGATCGGGATGGTATTGCGGTCGATTTAGGGTTGCCGATATCCTTCAGTCGTCACTCTGGGGAGTGGTGTAACTGGCAACACAGCAGATTCTGGTTCTGTTATTCAGGGTTCGATTCCTTGCTCCCCAACAAATTGTCTACTCGTCGTGCGACGGGATGAGCACAAATTTTCCGACGTGCTTCTTTTCCAGAAATTCTTTTTGTGCTTGAGCAATGTCTTCAAGTGGAAATGTTTTGGCCACTAACGGTCTGATGCGGTTTGACTCGATGTACGAGATGAGCTGAGGGAACACCGGTTCGTCCCACGCAGTACAACCAATCAGTGTGAGGTCTTTGAGGTACATGGTGCGCAGGTCGAGATTGACCAATGGGCCGCCGATCGCTCCTGATGAGGCGTAGCGTCCGCCTCGTTTCAGTGCTTTGAGTTCTCCTTCGAAGTGCGGGCCACCGACATTGTCAATGACGACATCAATGCATTCCTCTCCGAGTTCACTGACGAGGTCTGAGTCGCGGTCAATCACGAAGTCGGCACCAATGCGATGCACTTCATCCATTTTCGATTTTCCAACAATTGCGGTAACGGTTGCTCCGCGAACTTTTGCCAGTTGAACAACTGCAGAACCAACGCCACCGGAAGCACCTGCAACAAGAACGTGTTCACCAAATGAAACACCAGAACGGTGCACCATGTTTTCTGCAGACCCGTAGCTGCACGGAATAGATCCGAGTTCGGCATCGGTCCACGTGGATTCGATAGGGAACACTTCGCCGGTAGGAACTTTTACGAATTGAGCAAAAGCGCCATCAAAATCTGAACCCATCCAAATATTGAGCATTGAATCAAAACCATCTGGTCGCATACACGGGCGAACGAGCACGCGTTTGCCAACGAGTTGAGAGTTCTCGGAGTCAAAGGTGTGCGTGACTATTCCGCAGCAATCGGTTCCTTGAATAAATGGAAACGGGGTAGGAATGTGCCAACCACCGCCTGAGTACCAGCCGAGACGAGTATTGATTTCTGTATTGTTCACGCCTGCTGCGAGAACTTTGATGAGTACATCACCAGCACCGAGTTCGGGTAGTGGAACTTCGCGGTAGTGCAGTTTGTCAAAACCGCCATTTCCCGTAGTTACAACAGCCTTCACGGGACTAACACTAGAGACAATTGAGAAAGACAATCGGTAGCCTTGAATCGCTACTTGGCCCCATCGTCTAGTGGCCTAGGACACTACCCTCTCAAGGTAGCGGCACGGGTTCGAATCCCGTTGGGGCTGCAAATCACTTATGAAACGTTTCCTTGTTGTTGCAATTACATCGCTTGTTCTGACCGCATGTTCTTCTTCTGAACAAACTCAAACTGCAACTGCGTGTCCAGTTGCAGATGTCGCCGATGCAACTGCCATTACACCAGAGCGTGCAGAGTTGCTCGTTGGATTCGCAGAGAATGATGCTGAAAAATGCGCAGCAGATCTTGGTTGGGCGTATCGCGTGGGTTCGCGCGACGGAGAAGATTTTGCGATGACATTAGATTTTTCTCAACAACGCGTGACAGTTACCGTCACGTTGGGAGTTGTTACTGCTATTGCAGTTGGCTAGAAACTGGGCGCCTGTGTGCCCACGGCATTGCTACTTCTAATTGCGACGCAAGTCGAATAAGCAAGTCTTCACGACCGTAAGCGGCAACAAGTTGCATGCCAACGGGAACGCCTTCAGCTGTCCAATGCAATGGAAGGCTGATTGCCGGTTGACCACTGGTGTTGAATGCTGGCGTAAAGGGCACAAAATCTGCAGCAACTTTCATTGGCTTCATCGGATCACTTGGGTCATTGTCAAATGAACCGATTGGCAAAGGAACTCGTCCGGCTGTTGGTGTTAACAGAATGTCCCAGCCGTCTGCCCACCATTGTTGAACAGCGCGTCGGTAATGCGAAGTCGAGAGAATCGCATTTGCGTAGTCGGTAGCCGAAGCATGCTTTGAATATTCGGCCATAGTCCAGTTCACGAGTTCGAAGTCATCTTTAGTTACTTCGCGACCAAGCAATGCAGCAACACCTTCGCGCGCAACAGACATGTTCGTGCTCCACAGCGAAGTGAACTTTGGTGCAAACGACTGATCTTCAAGTGCTTTCGGCCACGCAGCATCAACATGATGTTCAAGGTCTTCAAGAACCTTTGCCACGATGCGCACGCCTTCTGCACACTCTGCATCAATGTCTCCGGGAACTGGTCGGTGATCGAGGAAACCAATCTTTAATGTTCCAGTCGGCGCTCCAACTTCTTGAATGTATGGGCGCAATGGGGGAGGCGCAATAACGCGGTCACCGACTGCAGGACCTTGTGTGATGTCGAGAAGCATTGCTGTATCTCGAACAGTTCGACTGACTGCCAGCTCAACTCCGAGGTTTGTCTCATCACGAAATGGTGCAGCAGTAATGCGACCTTGACTTACTTTGAGTCCAACGAGACCGCAGCACGCAGCAGGAATGCGCACTGAACCTCCGCCGTCTGTGGCGTGCGCTGCTGGAACAATTCCGGCAGCGACTGCAGCAGCGCTTCCGCCACTGGATCCTCCAGCCATGCGGTTGGTGTCCCATGGATTACGTGTTGGTCCCCATGCTTCTGGTTCTGTTGTTGGCACGCTTCCGAACTCTGGAGAATTTCCGCGACCAAAAATGACGAGGCCGGCGTTGATAAATCGCTGCACAATTTCTGCTGTGTAATCCGAGTTGAGCGATGCAGCTTTCATGGCTTTGTTTCCGTTTGAAAGCGGAAGGCCTTTCATGGCTGCATGGAGGTCCTTCAATATAAATGGAACTCCTCGAAGCGGCATTGCAGTATTCGCAGGAAGATTCCGAGCAATTTCACGCGCTTTTTCGTACCACGTGTAGGTGAGCGCATTGATTGCCGGGTTCAGTTGTTCTGCGCGCTCAATCGCTGCATCGAGCAATTCAACGGGCGTTACTTTTCCCGAGCTAACCAGATCTGCTTGATCAACAGCATCCACCCATTGTGTGTCTTTGGCAAGTGATGACATTGCAGTTCCCCCTGGTTGGTTAGGGTTTACAAACTGTGAGCAGTTCTGATCCCACCCCGCAACTTACAGCTCGAGATGTACTGAAGTCCTCATCGGTACGCCGCATGCTCACCTCGAGCTTTGCTTTCTATGTTGGGGTCATGTTGCAGGCGGCAACACTTGGCAAACATATCTATGACATCACGGGGCGATCGCTAGATATTGGCTGGCTTGGACTTGCCGAATTTGGTCCTATTGCGTTGTTGGTATTTGTGAGCGGCAGCGTGGCCGATCGATACAACCGCAAGTATGTTGCCGCAATTTCGCTGGCCGGCGAATTGATGTGTGCGCTCGTATTGGTGGGGTATTCGCTGGCAATTCGTGGTGATGCACATCCGGCAGTGTGGCCGTTTTTTGCAGTTGGAGTGGTGTTCGGATCGTGTCGCGCATTTTTGTCGCCCGCAACGCGCTCGATCTATCCGATGATCGCACCAGATGGTGGATTGCCACCGATCGTTGCCATGAGCTCTGCGGTGTGGACGTCGGCCATGATTCTTGGACCTGCTGCTTCAGGATTTTTGTATAGCGCAGACCCGTGGATTGCGTACGCGACAACTTCGGTGTTGATCGTGATCGGAATTGTTGGAATTTTGCGAGTGAAGTATCTGCGCGAACCGGCACCTCGCGACCCAGACGAAAAAGTTTCGCTGCATTCGGCAATGGAGGGTCTGCGCTTTATTCGGCGCACACCAATTTTGTTGGCTGCAATTTCACTCGACTTGTTCGCTGTGTTGTTTGGCGGTGCCGTTGCATTGTTACCCGTTATTGCCGAAGAGCAATTACACGTTGGCGATGTGAAGTACGGCTGGTTGCGCGCTGCTGGTGGCATTGGCGCAGCGACGATGGCTGCATTTCTTGCAATGCGACCTCTTCGTCGCAACGTTGGGCGATCATTGCTCATTGCCGTCGGAGTATTTGGACTCGGAACAATTGTTTTGGGAGACACGCATTCCTACACCGTTGCTTTTATTGCAATGGTCGTGCTGAGTGCAGCAGACATGGTGAGCGTGTTCGTTCGAGGTTCGATTGTTCCGCTAGTGACACCAGATGAAAAACGCGGAAGAGTGTCGGCGGTTGAAAATGTGTTTATTGGTGCAACAAACGAGTTGGGCGCTTTTGAATCGGGCATTGCAGCCCAAGCCTTTGGCACACCCGCAACGGTGATTGGCGGTGGCATAGCCACTGTGGCAATTGTTGGTGTGTGGTGGTTGGGGTTCCCTGCATTGCGCAATATTGATCAATTCAGCGATTTAGATACGAGCGAAAACCCCGCATAAAAAAACGTTCGGCAACTACTCTGTAGGTATGTCGAAACCCCTTAAGACAAGCGGCATTGTGCACGACTTCAAAACATTCATTAATCGCGGGAGCGTGGTTGATGTCGCGGTTGCTTTTGTCATGGGCGCAACATTCAAAACAGTGATCGATGCCGTTGCCGGTGATGGTAAAAACAATCAAGGAATACTCGGTGGTTTAGTTGGAGCCGTATTTGGCGGAAATCGACCTAACTTCAATGAGAAAGGCTTGACGCTGAATGGGAGTTTCATCCCGGTTGGCGGCTTGCTCACTGCAGTTTTGAATTTTTTGATGGTCAGCACGGTGATGTTTTTCGTGATTAAGGCTTATGGTCGTTTCCATCGCGCAAAAACCGATGAAACAACGAACGAACTATTGGCATCAATCCGCGACGAACTTCGCGAACAGCGTAAAAACTAGATGCGTCGGAACGGATTTTTTGCTGGCGTCGTTGCGACCCTCCTCGCGTTAGTTATCTCCTTTGGCGCATATCGCTTCGTCGTCAATCGCAGCGAATATTTGAATGGCGTTGGCAGAATTCCCGGAGGCGACTTCAACGCACTCATTTCACTGCCAGATGGTGTGGACCTCACGTTTCCTGAATTGATTGGCAAAATGATTGGGCCACAAATTAAAGGCAACCGCGTGCTCATGATCGGCGATTCAATTTTTGCATCGACTTCAAATCGCTACGGCAATGAAATGTGCAACACACTCACCAAACTTGGCTGGCAAGTGGCTGTAGAAGCACAAGCAGGAGAATTTATTGGTTTTGGCTCAAAAGTGCTTGGCCGAAG
>CAITUB010000093.1 GCA_903895515.1 uncultured Acidimicrobium sp.
AAATCTGTTGGCGGTGAGCCGTACATCGTTGCTCGCGGCGAAGGCGCACACATTGTTGATGTCGAGGGCAATCGCTACATCGACTTGGTGCAAAGTTATGGCGCAGTAATTTTGGGTCACGCACACCCAGCAATTACCGCTGCATTACGTGAAGCTGCTGGAGACGGAACCTCATTTGGTGCACCAACCCCGCGCGAAATGAAATTGGCAGAAGCAATTCGCGAACGAGTGCCAAGTTGCGAACGTGTTCGACTCATGAACAGCGGTACCGAGGCGACAAGTACAGCAGTGCGTCTTGCTCGTGGAGCAACGGGTCGTAAACGGATCATTACCTTTTACGGAAACTTTCATGGTGCAACGGATGCACTATTGGCAGCAGGTGGAAGCGGAATTGCAACGCTTGGAATTCCAGGTACTGCAGGCGTTCCAGAAGAAGCAGTTGCGAACACATTGGTGGTTCCGTACAACGTTGTTCCAGAAATTGGCAACGACGTAGCTGCGGTCATTGTTGAACCAGTAGCTGCGAACATGGGCGTTGTTTCGCCAGCACCTGGTTTCTTGGAAGGTCTACGCGCGGCTTGCGATAAAGCAGGCGCATTGTTGATATTTGACGAAGTGATTACTGGTTTCCGTATTGGCCAAGGTGGCGCGCAAGCAAAGTACGACGTGAAACCCGATATCACATGTTTTGGCAAAGTTATTGGTGGAGGTTTGCCAATTGGGGCGATTGGCGGATCGCGTGCAGTGATGGAAAATCTCACACCAATTGGAAAGGTGTTTCACGCAGGAACACTTGCGGGTAATCCGCTAGCAACCGCTGCTGGTCTTGCAGCGTTGAATGAACTCACTCAAGACGTATATATGGAACTTGGTGCGCGCGCTCGCGCGTTGTCCACCTTGCTTCGCGATGCGTGTTTAAGCGCAGGAATTGTTGCTCAATTTCCTGTCGTGGGAACGCTGGTTGGTGCATTTTTTGGTCCAAACACTCCGACGAATTTCGACGAGGCAAAGCAGACTGACGAAAAAATGTATGCGCGATTGTTCCATGCGATGCTGGCCGAAGGCGTGGCGTTGGCCCCAGGAGCATACGAAGCACTGTTTGTTGGGCTTGGTCATACCGATTCGGTTATGCAACAGCTTGCTGAACGCACTGAACGTGCTGCACACGCAGCAGTTCGTGCGCAATAGATTTACTACATGCGTTATTTCTTCACCGCAAGGTTGTGGGCAGCGCTAGGCATGTTGCTCGGCGCCTCGGCCTTGGTGTTTGCAACATTGTTGCTGGTGAATGGCGGTTCGTCGGCAAGTAGTTCAGGCAGTCGCGTAATAGATGTAGTGGCTGCCGTGACCACCACCGAGTTCGGTGACGGCTGGCAGATTTCGGACGGTAAATCAGTAGGCGATGCAACACTTTCGCTCGATGACGGTCGAACGTTGCACATTGTTGATGGCACACCTGGCGAAGTGACGTGTGAGTTGCCAACAATTCCATATTCATGCGTAATAGTTGCCGACACGTTGGGTTCTGGGGTGTTGTGGTTTGCACTCGTTCCATCTGATTCCAGTAATGGAAAAGAAATACTGACCCTTCCAGCACTTGTTGACATGTTGCAAGGCGGAGACTTAGGGGTGTTGAGCAATGGATGGGTAGTTCCACTTGCTACTCCAACGGTGCGTAATTGCGACACTGAAACCACTTCGCTGCGTGACTTCATTAACAAATTCCCAGACGGGAACGCAATCGCGCTACTGAATTTGTATCAAGATCAAATTACGGAAGTGGTGTGCACCGGCCCGTAACGAGCCTGAAGTTACTTCGCTGATTCGCGAGGTGTGGTGCCAACTGGATGCGGTGGCGTAGTCAACATTGCAAAGTCTGTATCAATGGTGTCGAACGATGTCGTTCCATTTTCTAGTGCAAGGAAGATTTCGGACTCTGGTGAGCACCATGTCTCATATTCGCTCTTCCATTGCTCGCTTGCTGGGTCTGCCCCAGAAATGGTGTAACGCTCGTGACACACAACGCCAAGAATTTGTGCTTCGGTAAGCCCGCCGCCTGCCTTCTCGCCTTGCATTGGCATTGGGTTTCCGTTGTAAGAAAGCGGAGCATGTGCGCCACCCTCACGATTCGGGTCTCCGTAGAACTTGATGTTTTGCGATGCGTAGGCCTGGCTACCCGTGTAGACGAAGTTCAACATGTCTTCAATCTTTGGGAAGGTTTTCAAAACTTCGCCGCCAGCAAATACTCGACCTGCGCCGCCTTGGCCTTCAGCACCATGGCAACCTGCGCACGACCCGTACACCGTTGCTCCAATAGCGAGCGGACCTTCAACAACTTTTTCCTGTGGCTTCAACGCGAGCATGTACATAAATGCCCATAGCGGAAGCAGGCTGAGAGTGGCCATTGCCCAGAATGGGATTTTCTTACGTGACTTTGCGGCAACTACGTAACTCGGGTCAGGCTTTGGAGCAGGAGCCGAAGCGGCAACCGGTGCAGCAGATTTTGCAACTGCCGGTGTCGAGGATGTGGTGGCAGGCGCCGATGTACCAGAGTCTGAACTTGCAACGCCTGAAGCAGCTTCCCGTCGTTCCTTCGAACGCTTGAGTAGATGTTCGGGTATTTCAGTCACAGTGTTCCTCGTATACGTCGTGTGCCAATGAGGGTGGTGCCCTCGACAATGATCTTTCCCCACTCTAAATCACGGAATAGGGGCGCGATAAACACTAGGGACTGAGCGCCCCGATTAGGAAATTTCAGTTCAACCGATTGCCCTGAATCTGGTGCTCAAGGTCACAGGTACGCACGATCGCACAACCTCGTTGTTTTCACCTATTTGAGGATTGCCCGACTAGTCTCGGACAGAGATTTGACGAGGAAAGGCATCCCTGCAAACCATGCTGGCAATAGACATTCTTCGATGGCCGGGAGTGAACCAAGCGTTCATATTCTCACTCGCCCTCACACTTGCGATGACGTATGGCGTGTATTGGGCAGGTAAGCGTCGACCGGTTGACCGCAAAGCAACATGGGGTGAGACCATGTTTGGTGCTGTCTATGTTTTCGCCATTTTGTTCATTGCCTTTGGTGTGGTTCCTCACCAATTCATTGACCATGCCGACAAGAACCTTGGGTGGCGTAAAGACAAATTGATTTTTGGACCCTTTGACTTATTGAAGCCAAAGGCATATGGCGGGCAGTTTCCATTCACCATGAGCTATGAAGCCATTCGCGACACCATCGTTGTGCTCATCCATGTTGTGTTGATGACCATCATGGTGAAAATGTTCAATTGGTGGCAGAAGCGCGGCGAAGTGAAGCCGAAAGAAATTGCAACCTCAACGTACGGTCGCCCGTTGGTTCGTAA
Organism: uncultured Acidimicrobium sp.; assembly: GCA_903895515.1. GTDB lineage: Bacteria > Actinomycetota > Acidimicrobiia > Acidimicrobiales > Ilumatobacteraceae > UBA3006. Next base: position 3,366 of record CAITUB010000093.1, read on the forward strand.
AGGCTAATTTCCATGACGAAGACCGACGCCAATCCACCGATGCCCTTGTGGTCAGACGAGTATCAACTCGTTGAAGTGGATGCCGACTACCTCGCAAAGGCTGTGAAGCCAAAGCAATTCATTCATATTGATCAGAGTGAATGCATTATGTGTGAAGGTTGCGTGGACATTTGCCCATGGAAGTGCATCCACATGGTGACACCAGACGCAATTGCCGAAGCACAGGGCACAGAAATGCCGGGCTCAGACCCAAGTGACAATGTGCTGTTCATCATTGATGACGATGTATGCACACGATGCGCACTTTGCGTTGATCGCTGCCCAACAGGCGTCATCATTCTTGGCAAAGTTGGAGCACCTGCTGCAACCGGCGATTCACATACTCGAACAGCAAATCACGGCTACGCATACGGCATGCGGTTGTAGAAGTTTCAGGACACGGAGAAACATATGGCAAGCACAATTGAAGAAAAGCCTCGCCTCACGCTAAAAGAGCGTGCAGCGAAGTTGGGCGAAACATTGCAGGGAAGTCAGGCGTGGAACTCAATTTTCCGCCCTGGTTCAATTTTCCGCAAGGGATACACCGACTCACCACGTAACCGTTCATACGTCATCATGAACTCGGTGCTGTATCACTTGCACCCAGTGAAGGTGAAGCGACACGCAGTAAAGGTCAGTTACACACTGTGCCTTGGCGGACTCAGCTTCTTCTTGTTCATTTTGCTCACCGTTACGGGCATTTTCTTGATGTTCTTCTATCGACCAACAGCAGCTAATGCGTGGCAAGACATTCAGTCGTTGCAAACATCAGTGACGTTTGGACTGATGGTGCGCAACATGCATCGATGGGGTGCTCACCTCATGGTGCTCAGCGTGTTCTTGCATATGGCTCGCGTGTTTTACCACGGTGCATACAAAGCCCCTCGCGAATTCAACTGGGTTGTTGGCGTTATTTTGCTCACGCTCACGTTGCTACTTTCATTTACTGGTTACCTCTTGCCGTGGGACCAACTTGCGCTCTGGGCAGTTGCGGTGGGTACCAACATGATGGGTTACTCGCCAGTGATTGGATCACAAGTTCGATTCGTGTTGCTCGGCGGTGTTGAAATTGGCGCAGAAACGTTGTTGCGCTGGTACGTGTTGCACGTGTTGCTTTTCCCATTCGTTACCGTAATTTTCTTGGCCATTCACTTCTGGCGAGTGCGCAAAGACGGCGGAATTTCGGGTCCATTGTGATGAGTGCAACTATCGAAAGGATGATCAGTAATGACTGAAATTCCAGAACACCTCTTGAAGCGCGCACAAGCAGCTCGCGAAAAAGCGGCAGCTGAAGCAGGCGCGCCAGCGGAAGCAGAAGCATCGGGCGATTCACGTATTCCTGCGCATCTGCTTGAGCGCAGCAAGGCAGCAAAGGCCGGCGGTTCAGTTGCGGTTGCAGATAAACCGAGTGGCGCAGTAGTTACTGCACCAGCAGAGGGAAATGTTCCGATGGCTGCTGGTCCTGGTGGACACACGCAGCGATTGCTCACCGTTGTTAAGTCTGGATCAATTCAAGACGTCAAGTCTGAACCAGTTGACAAAGTGCACACGTGGCCACACTTGCTCGCTGTTGAATTTGTTGCAGCTCTTGCATGTACGGCGTTCTTGTTTGTGTTCTCGTGGGTAGTGAATGCACCACTCTTGCAAGCTGCAAACTTCAACCAAACACCAAACCCGTCAAAGGCACCTTGGTACTTCCTCGGTCTTCAGGAATTGCTCACCATGTTCCACCCGATGATTGCTGGTGTGACTCTTCCAACCGTTGGTCTCGTGGCATTGATGTTTTCCCCGTACCTTGACAAAACAGCGTCAAATCATCCTGAAGATCGCAAGTTCATGACCAGCATGTTTACGATCTTCCTCATGTTCTGGGCTGTACTCGTAATCATCGGCTCGTTCTTCCGTGGACCTGGATTTAACTTCACGTTCCCATGGCGTGACGGAATCTTTTTCGAGCTCTAAGGCGACACGTATATATATGACAACAATTCAAATCATCACTATCGCAATCGCGGTCCTTATCGTTGCGGGGGTTGGCATTGTGCTGACTTCTTCGCGCGCCTCAGGCGTTCGGGGAACTGGAACACTTGCACGCGAAACACGCAAGAAGGATCGTGGAGCAGTTGACCCGGAACAACTCACCGGCCGTCAATTCGAGGCAGTCGTACGAAAGCAGAATTCTGCAATCGTTGCAGCACCAAAGGCTGAAGTTGAGCCGTGGATCGCCCCAGACGAAGAAGCACTCGGCGTAACTCGTCGTAAGTTTTTCAACCGCGCAATTATCACGCTCATGAGCGCAAGCCTCGGTGGGTTTGGTGCATCCCTCATCGGATTTCTCTGGACAAGTTCATCGGGCGGATTTGGTTCGAAGATCACGATTGGAAACCTGACTGATGTCACCGCGCAGATTCGTGCGAATAAAGGATTTCTTTACTTTCCACAAGCACGCACATGGATAACTGAATATCCAAAAGAATCGTTGTCTAAAGGCAAAGTTGCCTACGGTCATCAGGCTCCGGTGTATGCAGGACTCGAATCTGGAATTATTGCGCTCTATCAAAAGTGTCCGCACTTGGGTTGTCGTGTTCCTGAATGCAAGAGCTCACAGTGGTTCGAATGCCCATGTCACGGATCGCAATACAACCGTGTTGGTGAAAAGAAGGGTGGTCCAGCACCACGTGGAATGGATCGCTTCGGCGTTTCAGTAACCAATGGTGTGGTTGTTGTCGATACCGGAACAGTGTTTGGTGGTCCGCCAATTGGCACGAACACCACTGGTCAAGAAGCTGAAGGCCCACACTGCGTGGGCGGAGGTCACCACTAATGGTTGCAGATATCACTACAAACGTTGCGTGGTTTTTCCTTATTACCGCACTGTCTGGTTGGGCGCTGTATGGCCTTGCCAACATTCGTAAGAGTCGTGCAGAAATTGGATCTGAAATCAAGCTTGCTGCAAACCGCAAGCCGTACTACGACGACGACATTCTTGAAGGCAAGAAAATTGAGCGCACTCAACTCATCGGAATTTTGTTCCTTGCAGTTATCACGCTTGCGTTGCCGCTGTACTGGATTCTTGAGCCAGGCCGTCAAGAGGGCGCAAAAAATGGTTGGGATCATCGCTTCGAGTCTTGGGGTGGTCGACTATTTGATGTGACTGCAAACGGCGGCTTCAATTGCGCAGGTTGCCACGGTGGAACAAAAGGTTCAGGTGGTGCTGCTGTGTATGCGCTTACCGATTCAAAGACTGGTGAAGTTCGCGAAGTGAGTTGGAAGGCTCCTGCGCTGAACACCATTTACTATCGTTTCAGCGAAAGCGAAATTCGTTTCATTCTTGAATACGGTCGTCCGTTCTCACCAATGTCACCGTGGGGTGTAGTTGGTGGTGGCCCAATGAACGATCAACAAATTCAAACCGTGCTGTCGTATTTGAAGAGTATTCAAATTCCTCGCGAAGACTGCACGGTTGTTGATGCCGACCCACGCATTTGCGATGGTGGACATTTGCCAAAGGCCAAGCAGGACGAAATCACTGCGGAAGCGCAGCGTTTGGTTGCAGCAGGAACGTATTCCACTCTTGGTGAAGCATTGTTCAATCTTGATTTGGGTGGTGGAAACTATTCGTGCGCTCGTTGCCATACAAAGGGCTGGTCATACGGTGACCCACAAATCACTGGTGGTGGTGCGCTTGGTCCAAACCTCACGGGTGGTTCAGCAGTTCGTCAATTCCCTGTAAAGAACGACATGATGAATTTCATTAAGGGCGGAAGCGAATACGGCAAGCGTTATGGCGAACAAGGTCAGGGCAGCGGACGCATGCCTGCATTTGGCGCCATGCTTACCGATGAACAAGTCAATGCAATCGTCGACTACGTGCGAGGTCTCTAAATGTTGTCAACTCTTCTTGCAATCTCGTGGGAACCAGAAATTCGAGGAATCGTTGTAGTTCTTATTGCGGTTGTCGTGCTTATTGGCGGCAGTTATCTCATCGTTGGAACCAACGTTGGAGCGCGACTTGGACTACTCATCATTCTTTCGGCATTCTTCGGATGGATGACCGTCATGGCCGCAGTGTGGTGGACATATGGAATCGGTCTGAAAGGACCAGAGCCCACATGGAAGCCGGCAGAACCGGTCACCATTATTCGCGATGCGGCGTTGCTCAGTGCAGCAGGGATAGTTGATGGTTCGGTTGCTGATGCCGCCACTCCAGCAGAAACTTCTGCTGCAGCATCAACACAGTTGCAAGCAGAAGGTTGGACATTGCTCGACGAAGCCGACCCACAACGTGGTCAAGCCGTAGCTGCTTCGGATGCGGTATTGCAGATTGAGGCAAAAGAGTTTGCCGTTGGTGATTACTTGAGCGTTGCGGTGTTCGATCGTGGTGGAGAACGCTTCCCAAAGATCAACGATTCACTTGACTTCGTGGCGTTTTTCCATAAGGCGCGGTATGCGTTGGTTGAAGTAGTGCCAGTTGTTCCTCAGCGCACCGAACCAGGCCGCGCTCCTGCTCGTCCAGTTGCTGATGAAACTCAGCCACATCGGTACGTCTATTTGATTCGCGACTTGGGTGCAAAACGTCAACCAGCAATCATGATTACGTTTGGATCAGGGCTTATCTTCGCGATCATGTGTTGGTTGCTCCACCGTCGAGACCTTGCGCTTCGCGAGAATTTCGCCAGTGACAAAACGCCTGTTAAGGCATAAGGGAATTTCGTGGGCCAGTACCTTCCGATAGTGGTGTTGGCCACCCTCGCTGTGTTGTTTGGCGCGATCAGTCTTGTCGCATCAAAACTGTTGGCACCTCGTCGGCCTAACACTGCAAAATCTGCACCATACGAATGTGGAATTGTGCCAAGTCGCGAAGCGCCTGAGCGTTTTCCGGTCAGTTTTTACATCATTGCCATGTTGTTCATTATGTTCGACATTGAAATCATTTTCGTATATCCATACGCGGTTTCGCATGCCGCCCTTGGACCATATGCATTTTTTGAAATGATCACATTCAGTGCAGTGTTCTTTGCGGCGTTTATTTACGCAATTGCTCGCGGCGCACTTGATTGGGGTCCAATCAAGAAGGCTGTTCGATTGGATGACAATTCGTCTAATCCAATGACTTCTGATTCACGTACTTTCACGAGCACGATTCGCCGAGTTGGTTTCGAAGGTCGCAACGAGGGAGCCGCCGCCTAATGGGAATTGTGCGCAATGTTCTTGACGATGGCCTAGAGGGCCTCGACCACAACTTCCTCACCGGTCGCATTGAAGACTTGGTCAAGTGGTCGCGTTCGCGTTCAAGTTGGGGTGCAACCTTTGGTCTCGCTTGTTGTGCAATCGAAATGATGGGAACAGGCGCACCGCATTACGACCTTGCGCGCTTTGGCATGGAAGTGTTTCGCGCTTCACCTCGTCAGGCCGACATCATGATTGTTGCTGGACGCGTAAGTCAAAAAATGGCACCAGTGCTTCGTCAGGTGTACGACCAAATGATGGAGCCTAAATGGGTGATCAGCATGGGTGTGTGCGCCAGCAGCGGCGGAATGTTTAACAACTACGCCATCGTTCAGGGTGTTGACCAAGTTGTTCCAGTTGACGTGTATGCACCTGGATGCCCACCAACACCAGAGACACTGATTCACGCAATTGAAACGTTGCACCAACTTATTGAAGATGGCGAAATCATGCGTCGCCGCGCAACGAGTGGTGCTGGTGCGAATGTGCACATTCAAGAAGTTCCTGCAGGAATCACCACTCCAGTCATTCTTGGGTCGAGGTAATTGCGGTGAGCACCGAAGCATCCACTACACCTGCGACCTTGCACGGTTGTTTGCTTGGTGATTCTCGCGGTCAGGCAGTGCTCTTTGTGCCGAAACAGTCGTACATGTCAACTATGAAGAAGCTTGTTGACGATGGTTTTGAAATGTGCGTCGACTTAACTGCGGTCGACTTTTTGACACATGCTTCGCGCACACTTCCCGACAATGTCACTGCAGAACGTTTTGAGATCGTGGTCAACTTGTTGTCACTCAGCAAGCGTGAGCGCTTGCGCGTACGTGTACAGGTAAGCGAGTCGGACCCAAACATTGATTCATTGTTCGACTTGTACCCAGGTACCGAAGCAATGGAACGCGAAGTATTTGACATGTTTGGCATTTCATTTGCTGGTCATCCAGACCTCACTCGCATTTTGATGCCAGAAGACTGGCAAGGCCACCCGTTGCGCAAGGATTACGCACAGGGTCGCATTCCCGTGCAGTTCAAGGGAGCCGCATCGTGACCCCGCGCGAAAGCGACACCGTTGTTTCTGCGGCGGCCGGAACCAACGAAGGAAATCAAGAACTTCGTTCACGTTCTGAGCTGACTGCAAAAGAAGTGATGCGCGAAGTTGGCGCAGTGCTGCGCATGAGCGAGGCAGATGCTGCGCTTCTTGCCGAAGTAGAAGCCGACCCGGGCGAAGATCAGACCATGATCATCAACATGGGTCCACAGCACCCAAGTACGCACGGCGTGTTGCGACTGATGCTCGAACTTAAAGGTGAAACCGTTCTGCGATGCAAGCCGATTATTGGGTACTTGCACACTGGCATGGAAAAAACAGGCGAGTCGCTCACGTTCATGCAGGGTGGAACCAACGTCACGCGCATGGATTACCTGTCACCGCTGAATAGCGAATTGGTTTTCAGTATGGCTACCGAGAAATTGCTCGGGATCGATGGCGACATTCCAGAACGCGCGGTGTGGATTCGCATGTTGTTGTCCGAACTAAATCGCATGAGCAGCCACTTGTTGTTTATGGCAACGAACGGCATGGACATCGGCGCTGTTTCCATGATGCTGTACGGATGGCGTGAGCGCGAAGTGGTGTTGCGCTTTTTCCAAAAGGTCACCGGACTGCGCATGAATCACAACTTCATTCGTCCTGGCGG
>CAITUB010000094.1 GCA_903895515.1 uncultured Acidimicrobium sp.
ATCCAACGTTTGGCACTGGCTTGCCGCCAATCAACCGACCAGAGTTGAACAACCACGGGTACTGCTCATGAAATTCTTGATAGCTGTCGTTGGACAAAATGCTTGCACCAATTTTTTCGGCGATAGTGAGCACGAATCCGTCACCGCGACCCACTGCCCCGGCAGGTGGCGCAACCAGTTCGTTGTTGTTAATAGCGCTATTGAATTCAGACGTTTCGCGCTTGTCGATGCGATGGCCAAACGTGGCATCCACCACGACCGTTATTTTGCAGCTCGGGAACTCCTTCATAAACGACAGCACGGCCTCGTTCAACTGCTTCAGGCTGGGCGAGGTTCGGCCTTCGGTCGCAACATTCGACCCATCCACCACCACATGCTTAGGTCCTGTTTTTGGCACGGGTTCAGTCAACCAGCACGGGGACCCCCGCTAGGTGATGCCTTACCCCGTACGCTCAATGCGTGCTTAGGGCAGTATTTTTCGATTTTGGCGGGGTCATTTTGTCGAGCCCCTTCGAGGCATTCAACCATTACGAGGCTGCTCAAGGGTTACCCGCCAACTTCATTCGCTCGGTGAATTCGGTGAACCCCGACGACAACGCGTGGGCCAAATTGGAACGCAGCGACATTTCTCCCATTGAATTTGATGACGTTTTTGCTCGCGAAAGTGAAGCACTTGGACATCGCGTGCCTGGTGCCGACGTGTTGAGTTTGTTGCACGGCGAAATTCGCCCCGACATGGTGCACGCATTAGACCGCATTAACGAAGCCGGTTATGTGTTGGCGTGTTTAACGAACAATGTGTTGTCGGACCAGCCGGTTGCTGTTGATGCTGCTGATCGCCTGCGCCAAGACGAACTGCGCGCAGTGCTTGCGCGATTTAGTGCAGTGATTGAGAGCAGCAAAGTTGGTGTGCGCAAACCTGAAACACGATTTTATGAAATTGCGTGCGAAACGGTGAACGTGCAACCCGATGAGTGTGTGTTCTTAGATGACTTGGGAATTAACTTGAAGCCAGCTGCGGCCATGGGCATGCAAACGATCAAGGTTGCGAACAGTACGCAGGCGCTTACTGAGTTGTCGAAGGTGCTTGGCCTTGTCAGCATCCTCCCCCGCTAAGTCCTTCTGCACAAAGGCCCGCCTTTCGGCGGGCCTGAACTCATACGCCTAAACGTGTGAGGTGGTATTGATCCATTGTGCCAAATGGGTAAGCCAAAGGCAAGCAAGAAAGTTTTGATTAGTACTTGACAGACAAAGCACGGGGTATGTCACAATTCTGAGGTCGGCTTCGGCCTTCCTCGCACACATGTGCCATATGCAAACTTTTACATCTGGAAGTGCCGTGGAAAACGAACCTGAGCAAAACCTCGCCGATGACTTTGAGCATTGGCCAAACGAACCCGCAACGCGCAATGACTTGCGTATCCTCGCCACTCGCATTGACCGTCGTTTCCTAAAGATCGATTCGCGCTTCGACCGTGTTGATGCCCAATTCGCAGAGATGCGAATTGATATGAAGGAACTCCTGTTCGAATTCAAGGAATCGATGCGCAAGGAAATGTTCAGATTCGCGGGGTTTCTCACAATTACTGGATTAACCGCACTCAGTATCTTTGTGGCATCTGCTCGATGAACAATTCATCCACTCTTTGGTGCACCCGCACACATCGGATACATGACAACACTTACATTGGAGAAACCTTTGGATAACTAGCTCGAAAAGCAAACCATTGAAGACATGAACCAAGGCTCGCAAGAACCTGCTTCAAAAGCCGACCTACGGAACCTTACGGTGCGACTTGAATCAAAATTTGATCGGCTGGATAGTCGAATGATCGAAAACGAAGCTTCGTTAAAACTGTACATAAATGACAAGACAGATCGTTTGACGACAATATTCATCAGCTTTGCAGCTGCGCAGCTTGCAGCAATTGCTGGAATATTTATTGCAATTATTCTTCGCTTTTCATAAACACCCGCACACATATGCCACATGACAACACTTACATTGGAGACAATCTTGGATAGCGAATTCAACAATCAACCTGCGACAAAAGCAGACCTACGAAACTTGGGAATGCACGTTGACTCACAATTCGCGATGGTCGATGTGCGATTTGCGCAGGTTGATGCCAGATTTGCGCAAGTTGATGCCCGATTTACGCAGGTTGACGCAAGGTTTAACGAACTTGATACAAAAATTACAAATTTAGGTACTGACATTCGACAGGATTTGGCCGAATTCAAGCTTGAAATCCGGCAATTAAACACCGAAAGTTTGCGTCACAACATCTACTTCATGATTGGATTCGCACTTACCGCAATCGGAATGCTCGCTGCAGCTCCAATTTTCAGCTAGTGGCTGTGGACGTAATGGTGAGCAAGTAAGTCGCCACCAAAGTCGTTCGACAAGTCACGCCACACCGTGTGTATGTGGTTCGTGCCGCGCTGAGTGTTGTCATACTCAACGAACAATCGCGAACCCTGCACGCGGTAATAATGCGGCTGACCCTTCTCTATTCCGCCGGCCCACAAAAACGACAAGTCCTGGATCTTGTCGCCAGACAACTTTTCCCATTCCCTATCGGCAACATCGTCTGACACCCGGTTGATGTACACCTTCAGCAACTCCCGCAAATCACTGTGCTGATTGGCAGTCATTTCGCGAGCCGAAAGCCCCTTCGGCACTTGAGAAAACGACACGAGTTTTAAGTGCTCTTCGGTAATAGCCAGCTCGGCATCGGCCTTGTTTTGAATTGCCTGAATGGCATCGCCCAAAGCGCCATCAAACTGCTTGCGCCACACCATTGTCAATGGCAACGCACTGTCACCTTCGGCCAAAACACTTCTGTTCGCACCAACCAAGTCGGTTGGCGGAGTTGCACTCACCGTGGCAACACTTCGTTGATCAACAGACAACGAATGAATGAATTCCCGAGCCAGATCTTCCGCTGCAGCAAGTGGACGCAACAAGTGCGGCCCAAGCAACATGGAGTTTGCAGGGTCGGCGCCAAAGAAAAATGGCGTAGACGACACCACCACACCGTCATGCAACGTGAAGTTCAACGAGACGTGATGTCCGCCAAATCGCCAACCCCACGTATCGGTTTCAGATGGCGTTCCAAAGATAGATACCCAATACAACAGCGAGTCTCTTCCACGTTCGCGTTCGAATCCAGCAACAAAACCTTCAAGACGGTCGAGAACATTTTCTAAACCCATGATGGTGGTCGTCGTTACATAACCACCCTCCGACAACGCTGAAGCAAGCAGCTGATGCACGAGTCGATGCTGAGTAGAAGACATATTCGCCAGTGGTAAACCACCGTGATCGGTTGGCGTATAGAACCACTTCACGCGCTCTTGCGCATTAGCGAAATCGAGGAAACCTGAAGCGCGCTGAGTGGCGTCAAAACTGGAAAGCAGGCGCTGCGCCGATTCAATCATGTGTCGTGACATTGCGTACCCCTACTCGCCAGGTTTGTGCAGGCCGAAAATGACTTCAGGATCACGAGGGTCCCACGTATTCAAGAACTGCGACTTCGCACCAACCCTACGTGTTCGATCGAGCAGGTTCTTGGCAAGTGCAAGCTGCGAGCGTTGAAATACTTCAAGCGCTTCAGGCACAGACTCGTATTTTTCTAATGCTTCGGCAAGCGCCCAACCATCGGCTGCAGCTTTGGCAGTGCCGGCTGCAGCATGAGGACGAGCAACAATTGCGCCATCGCCAATGAGGCACACGCGACCAAACGCCATTTGGTCAATGTCAATGTCGTAGACCACTTGAATAAATGGCTCCACTGTTTTCAATACCAAATCACTTAACAGTTTTGGCAAATTAGCAACAGCCATCGCCTTCATACTGGCAACATTGCTTTCGCTTACATAGCCAGGCGGAATGGACACATCACGTAGAGTTGCATTTTTATCGGTCATCAACGTATTGAATACTTCACCAACCGCATAGTTGCAGTACCACACAAAGTTAATGAGGCGATTTCCCGGAGTTACTCGCCCTTCATGGTCTGG
>CAITUB010000095.1 GCA_903895515.1 uncultured Acidimicrobium sp.
ACTACTGCTGCCCCTTATCGGCTACGGCATAATTTGCTTCCTTAAAGAAATTCCCAATGAACCTTCTAAAGAAGATGACAACCACGATCGTCCACAAATAAATTGATCCACCAGTTTTCATAATTGCGCCTGCAAGTTGTTGATCGGTGGTAACCGAGAGCCCCCATACACGCACGGCAATGTCGTAGTGCTTATAGACCGCGCCATCGGCGAACGTGAGCCAAGCGGCCGGAACAGTCGGCACTACCGACATGAGGAAGAGATAAATCATCTTTCCTCCATACCCCAAATGACGAGAACGGTCAGGTCCACAAATTGGAGACCACATCAGTAATGCTGATGTCACTACGAGAACATGCAGCGAATAGTGCAACGGGCCGTTCGACACGCTTCTATTCACCATTTGAGGAATGTGCGTGACCATGATGACGCAGTTAAACAGCAGACCAGCAACTACTGGCTTGGTCATAAAGTTGACTACTTTGCGCGCGCGAGCCCCAGAGAATATGAGATCGTAAAGCCAGAGCGGAGTTGCAATCAGCATGAGTGGTGGCATGAAGTATGAATACAGCATGTGCTGAAACATGTGCATCGAATACAAATACTCTTCCGAAATATCGTGAACAGGCCAATCTGAGGCCATCCATAGCAAAACTGCGCCCACACTGAAGGCCCATACTTGCTTCCGTGTAACTACTTTGTCGTGAGGAACAACGCGAGGACCAATGACCCGAATTGCATAGATATAACTCGCAACAACAGCAATGACTAGTACCCACACTTCAACATGGAGCTGGAATCTCCACGGATCAGGATTTACCAACGCGAACATACGAGGTTCGCCGATCACGATGTCAAGTTATGAGAAAAAGTGGAAGGTTGCGAGAAAAATTCCATACACGATAAGGGCCAAAATAAGCCCTGCATAGAACACCCACGAGAACAACTTGTTGTCGTACTTCAAGTGCATGAAGTAACTCACCACAATGACGAACTTGACTGCCATCATGATCAACAGCGACGGCAAGAACAACGCTCCAAGATCGATGTAGTACGTCGATACTTCGAGAGCAGTGATTGCAGCAAGAATTGCAGCAATGCGGACATAGCCCGCATTTGACATGCCGTGTTCTGTTGTTGAGTGCGTTTCAGTTGTCATGATCAGGCCGGGATGAGGTAGATGAGTGTGAAAATGATGATCCAAATGATGTCCACGAAGTGCCAGTACAAGCCAATCATTTCGACTGTTTCAGCCTTGCTCCCCGGAACTTTGGAACGCTTCATGATGCCAACGATGGACATCAGCATGATGATTCCCACGGTCACGTGAACTCCGTGGAAGCCGGTGAGGACAAAGAAGCTTGATGAGAACAGGCTGGTGGTGAATCCCATTCCTTCGTTGTAAAACGCCGTGAATTCATATACCTGACCGCCAACGAATGTTGCGCCGAGCAATGCGGTAACCGTGATCCACAAGTACGTGTTGCGATCATCGCCCTTGTGCGCTGCCGATACGGCGAGCACCATGGTGAGCGAGCTCATGAGCAACACGAAGCTGCTGACCGAAGTAAATGGAATGTCGAACACTTGTGAAGGACGAGGACCCGCACCCACGCGACCGCGGTACAGCATGTATGTGGAGATCAAACCGCCGAACAACAAACATTCGGAACCAAGGAACAACCACATGCCGAGTTTGTTGTTGGACAAACCAGTGCTTGAGTGAGCTCCGCCATCGGCGTGGCTATCTGAAGTCATTACTGCGTGCTCAGCCAACGTGAACCACATCCTTTGTTGTTGCTGGTGGATCGAAGTCATCATCAGGAGCAGTGCTTGGCTCAATAGCCCAGCCGTATGCACCAAACAACACAATCACACCACCAAAAATTGCGATTGGAATGGAATAGATCACACCGAACGCGATGACTGGCAATCCAGCAGCAAGCACGATTGGCCAATACGACGGCGACGGCATGTGAATGTGTGCATCGGCATTGTCTTCGAGTTCCTGCATCACCTGCTCTGCAGTTTTTACCTTCACCATTTGACCACTTGCATCTTCTTGATACTTGCGGTGGAAGAATTCGTCGAGGTGTGAAACGGTAGGGATGCTGTCGAAGTTGTGCTCTTTTGGAGGGTTCGATGTCATCCACTCCAGGCTGCGAGCATCCCATGGGTCAAGTGGTGCAACTTTGCCGCTACGGGTGGTGATGACCACGTTGATGAGGAACAACAAAATTCCAGTTGACAGCACAAGTGATCCAACTGATGCAAACGTGTTCCAGAACCCCAAGTTAAAGAAGCCTTCGCCTGCGCGAGCTTCCGTCCATTGGTACATACGGCGTGGCTGACCTTGCAAACCAAGAATGTGCATTGGTCCGAACGTCATGTTCATACCAATCACCATCATCCAGAAGTTCCAGGTGCCCAATTTTTCATTCAGCAATTTACCGAACACTTTTGGCCACCAGTAATAAAAGCCGGAGAACAAACCAAATACTGCTCCACCGAACAGCACGTAATGGAAGTGCGCAACGATGTAATAGGTGTCAGTTTGCTGTGTGTCAGATGGAGCTACCGAGTGTGTAACGCCCGACAATCCACCAATGGTGAACAACACAATGAGTCCGACTGCAAACTTCATCGCTGCCGTGAATTGAAGTTTTCCGCCCCAAATTGTCATCGTCCAGTTCACGATTTTCACGCCGGTTGGAACTGCAATCGCCATTGTTGAAATGGAGAACACGGCTACCGATACTGGTCCGAGCCCTGAAGCGAACATGTGGTGAGCCCACACTCCCCAACCGACGAATCCAATTGCTGCTCCCGAGAACACCACAAACGGATATCCGAACAACGGTTTGCGCGAGAACACAGGCAGTACTTCAGAAATGATTCCGAAGCTTGGAAGAATCAAAATGTATACCTCTGGGTGACCGAAGATCCAGAAAAGGTGCTGCCACAACAATGGATCGGCACCTGCAGAAACATCGAAGAACGTTGCACCGAAGTTGCGCTGGAACGACAGCAGGAACAATGCAACGGTGATAACCGGAACTGCAAACAAGAGCAGAAACTGCACGACCAATTGCATCCACGTGAAGATCGGCATTCGCATGAGCTTCATTCCCGGTGCGCGCATGTTGAGCACGGTGGTGATGAGGTTTACCGCACCAGCAAGTGAAGCTATACCTGCAAGCTGAAGTCCCAGAATCCAAAAGTCGATTCCATGGCTTGGTGAGAAAATTGGGCCCGAGTTCGGTGCATACATGAACCAGCCACCATCGGCAGCACCGCCAAGGAACCACGACATATTGAGGAAAATTCCGCCAAACAACAACGCCCAGAAACTGAACGCATTGATTCGCGGGAACGCAACGTCGCGGGCACCAATCTGAAGTGGGATGAAATAGTTAGCAAGACCGGCGGCCATTGGCATGACGAACAAGAACACCATGGTTGTTGCATGCATGGTGAACATTTGGTTGTACAAGTCTGCGTTCAACACTTTGCCGTTTGGCGCGGCAAGTTGCAAACGAATGAGCACAGCTTCAAGTCCGCCGACAATGAAGAAGAACAAAGCAGTTGCCGAATACATGATGCCGAGTTTTTTGTGGTCAACCGTGAACAACCACGACTTCCAACCAGTTGTCGCAACTGGACGCTTCAACGCTCCAAGTGATGAACTTGGTGTCGCGACAGTAGCGACTTCGTTGGTTGATGCAGGACGCTCGATAATGGCCATGATTCTCCCTAATTACTTCAGCGTCAACAGGTAGGCGACAAGTTTTTCAATGTCAGATTCGGTGAGCCCAAGATTTGGCATACCGCGATACTTCCCACCCGTGCTTGCAAGCAGCGCAGGGTTTGCATACATCGGCTTCATCGCAGGTGCGTTGCGCAACCATCCACGCAAATCGGTTTGATTCAAGCAGTCTTCGCTTACACCGCTCAAATACTTCGCACCGAATGACTCGGAGTCAGCACCCCACACGTCTTTGCGACACGTGGTGTTTAGTAGGTCAAATGTTGCTCCAGCAAATGTGTTGCGACTCATGAGATG
>CAITUB010000096.1 GCA_903895515.1 uncultured Acidimicrobium sp.
CAACCTGGGGACCTGTTGTTGCTCGTTGCCGACACATGGTCAACAACGTGCGATGTGCTTGGCACATTGCGTAATGACATCGGTCGTCCACCAGTACACGAAGGTCCATATCGATACGTGTGGGTTATTGACTTTCCGTTGTTCGTTGGCATCAACGCCACAACAGGCAAGCCACAGCCGGGCCATCATCCGTTCTGTCAGCCACACCCAGAAGACATTGAACGACTTGAATCAGATCCAATGTCAGTGCGCGCACTCGCGTACGACTTGGTGTTGAACGGTTGGGAACTGGGATCTGGTTCGATTCGAATTCACGAGCCAGAAATGCAACGTCGTGTGTTCCGTCAATTGGGCATTTCCGATGAAGACGCAGATCGTCGCTTTGGTTTCTTCTTGCAACCGTTTAAATACGGCGCGCCGCCACACGGTGGTTTCGCTTTTGGCACCGACCGTCTTGTTGCAATTCTCGCTGGCGAAGAAAACATTCGTGAAGTCATTGCTTTCCCGAAGACCCAATCGGGTAGCGATCCAATGACGAATGCTCCTACACCTGTTGGTGCTGCTCAACTCAACGAGCTGGGCATTCGACTGCTTCCTCCACCGGCGAAGAGTTAGGGTCGCATTCGGTGGGCAACGCCGAAGATCTTTTCACTGCAGCGGTGAACGAACGCTTGCGTGGTCAAGCTCCGCTTGCTGCTCGCTTGCGTCCAAAGAGCCTTGACGAAATAGTCGGACAGCAACACTTAGTTGCACCTGGTGCACCGCTACGCAAACTGATTGAGGCCGATCGTTTGTCGTCGGTCATTTTGTGGGGCCCACCGGGAACGGGGAAGACCACACTTGCCGAAGTGGTTGCACTGACAACGAATCGTGCTTTCGAACGACTGTCTGCAGTGACATCGGGCGTCAAGGATGTTCGTGAAGCAATTGAGCGGGCAACCGATCGCCTTGGCCAACATGGAAAGTCAACAATCGTGTTTGTTGATGAGATTCATCGATTCTCCACATCGCAACAAGATGCGTTGCTGCCTTCTGTTGAAAGTGGAATCATCACGCTGATCGGAGCGACCACAGAAAATCCGTATTTTGAAGTGAACGCACCGTTGCGCAGTCGCAGCACGCTGTTTCGTTTAGAGCCATTACAAACGCAAGATATTCGTGTGCTCTTGTTACGCGGTCTGGAAGCAGAAGCATTGAGTGCAACCGATGAAGCACTGAGCAAGCTGATGCAACTCTCCGGGGGAGACGGTCGTCAAAGTTTGACGGCGCTTGAAGTTGCATGTGCACTCGCACGCCCGCAACAGGTCACGCTCGATCATGTGGAAGCTGCACTTGGTGTGAGCTCGCTTCGTTATGGCCGCGACGATCACTATGACGTGGTGTCGGCGTTTATTAAAAGCATGCGCGGCAGCGATGCTGATGCATCGGTATTTTGGCTTGCTCGCATGCTTGAAGCAGGCGATGATCCGCGATTCATTGCTCGTCGAATGATTATTTTTGCATCTGAAGACATTGGCGTGGCCGATTCACAAGCTCTTGTGATTGCGGTTTCAGCAGCCCAAGCTGTCGATCATGTTGGGCTTCCCGAAGCGCAACTGAATCTTTCGCAGTGCGCCATTTATCTGGCGCGTGCTCCGAAGAGCAATAGCTCGGCGCAGGCCATTTGGAACGCCAGGGCCGACATTCGAAACGGCGTGGATGTGGAAGTTCCGGCGCATCTACGCGACGCGCATTACTCGGGTGCACAAGAAATTGGCCATGGGGCGGGGTACCAATCACCTCATAATGCTCATTTGCAGGACGAAAAGGTGGAACAGGACTATTTACCTGCGCAAACTGAAGGGCGGGCTGTTCCACAGATTCCGTACTATCGGCCGTCAAACAACGACCGTTAGGGCAAAGCCCATTGGCGTTGGAGGGTTATCACCATGATGAAGCGACTGTTTTGGTTTGTGCTTGGCGCATTCGCCGGCGTTTTTGGTGTTCGCTACGCAAAAAATAAAGCTCGTGTTGCAGCAGAGCAATTGACCCCTGGTCAGATTGCAGCCGATGTTCTTGAAGGTGCCGTGAAACTGGCACAACAGGGCATGGAAATTGTGCGTAATTTGCGTAAGGACGAAGAAGTCATTCATTTTGAGTCCGAATCGGTAACGGTCACTCAAAATCAGAATTAGCCAGTACGTGGTGCCGAACTAGACTGTTCGTAAATGTCTACCTCGCGGCCCCCAATTTCCTCTGCTAACGATCTGCGAGAGTCGTTCTCTGGATACTTTGCAGACAAAGGGCATACGCGAGTTAAATCCGCCAGTCTCATTCCCCATGACCCAACCGTGTTGTTCACCGTTGCGGGCATGGTTCCGTTCAAGCCATATTTTGTAGGTGACGAACAGGCGCCGTATAGCCGAGCAGTCACCGTGCAGAAATGCGCACGTGCTGGCGGCAAACATAATGACTTAGACGACGTTGGCCGCACGAAGCGTCACCTGGTGTTCTTCGAAATGATGGGCAACTTTTCCTTCGGCGACTACTTCAAGAGTGATGCCATCCCATGGTCTTGGGAGCTCGTAACAGAAGTGTTTGGTTTTGATGGTGATCGACTATGGATCACCGTTCATGAAAGTGACGATGAGGCTGAGGCAATTTGGCACGAAGAGGTTGGCGTGCCAATGGATCGCATTCAGCGCCTTGGCGACAAAGACAACTTTTGGCAAATGGGTGAGACGGGTCCATGTGGTCCATGTTCGGAAATTCATATCGATCGTGGACCATCCTTCGGACCAGAAGGCGGACCGCTGAACGATCCGCAAGGAGATCGCTTTCTCGAGTTTTGGAACTTGGTGTTCATGCAGTTCAACCAAGCAAAAGATGGAACGCGCACGCCGTTGCCTAAACCATCTATCGACACGGGTGCTGGTCTCGAGCGAATTCTTGCGTTGATGCAAGGAACTGACTCCGTTTGGGAAACCGATGTGCTGTTCCCACTCATTGAGCAAGGTCAGTCGCTCACCAGTCGCAAATATCAAATTGGCAACTACGAAGATCGCGACAGCTTTAGTTTGCGAGTGCTTGCAGAACACGCGCGCTCGGCAACGATGCTCATTAATGATGGTGTATTCCCATCGAATGAAAACCGCGGGTATGTTTTGCGACGCATCATTCGTCGCGCGGTTCGCCACGCGTATTTGTTGGGCACTGAAAAGCTGGTCATGCCAAAGCTCTCCGAGACTGCAATCGACATCATGTCGGCTGCGTATCCTGACTTGCTTGGCAACAAGGACTTCATCCTTGGTGTCATGACGAAGGAAGAAGAACGTTTCCGCCAAACATTGAAGACCGGTCTCACCATTTTGGAAGATGAACTATCGAGCGGTTCGCAAGAACTCGCCGGCCCATCAGCGTTCTTATTGCACGACACCTATGGCTTTCCGCTCGAGCTCACTCAAGAAATTGCAGGAGAACGAAACGTTCGCGTTGACGTGGCTGGTTTCGAGCAGGAAATGGGCGCTCAACGCGATCGCGCGAAGAGTGCGCGTAAGGGTGCAAAAGTAGGCGAGGCAACTATCGAGGCGTATCGCCACGTGATGGAAACCCATGGCATCACCGAGTTTGTTGGTTACGAAGAAACTGCGTGCGAAGCAAACGTGCTAGCAGTAATCCCGGTACAAGATGGCGAACAAGAAGACGTTGATGTGTTCCTTGATGTCACTCCGTTCTTCGCTGAAAGCGGAGGACAGGTCGGTGACGTCGGCACCATCACTACGTCTACGGGAGAAATTGAAGTACTCGACACCATGTTCGCGCTCCCAGGACTGCGCAAGCACATTGGCAAGATTGTCCGCGGTTCCGTTACGGCAGGACAAAGTGCTCGTGTAGCAATCAATGTTTCAGACCGCGATGCAACGCGCCGTAATCACACGGCTACTCACATTTTGCACTGGGCGTTACGCGAAGTGCTCGGCGAACACGTGAAACAGGCTGGGTCGTTGGTTTCCCCTGACCGCTTGCGTTTTGACTTCAGTCACTACGCAGCAGTGAGCGCAGAAGAGATCGAACGCATTGAGCGACTGGCTAATGAGCAAGTGTTTGCTAACTCAGCAACCAAAAACTATGAGACGTCAAAAGACGAAGCAACGGCAGCCGGGGCAATTGCCTTCTTTGGTGACAAGTACGGAGACCTCGTGCGCGTTTTGGAGGCTGGAAAGACTTTTGAATTGTGCGGAGGAACGCACGTGAAAGCAACTGGCGATATCGGAATCATCAAAGTTGTCTCTGAATCGTCCATTGGTTCTAACTTGCGTCGTATTGAGGCAGTGACAGGCGAGAACACGTTTAACTATTTGCTCGAGACCACCCGCACGTTGTCCAATGCAGCCGAACTTCTTGGAACGCAACCGAGCGACATCATGTCTACGGTGCAGCGCAAACTAGATGAAGTGAAATCGTTGTCCGACGAAATTAAGCAACTGCGTTCTGCTCAGGCCAGGTCGCGAGCAGGGGAATTGGTGGCAGAAGCGTCTAACGGGCATGTTGTTGCCCGCATAGACGGCATTTCACCAAATGACTTGCGTGAACTGGCACTTGCAATTCGCCAGAGCCAAACAGTTCAAGCCGTTGTTCTCGGCGGAGTCACTGATACGGGTGGTGTTGCCTTGGTTGCTGCTGTTGGTAATGGACTTGACGTAGCTGCTGGTGAACTCATTAAGGATGCCGCAAAAGCTGTTGGCGGCGGCGGTGGTGGAAAGGGCGACATCGCTACTGCTGGTGGAAAAAATCCGGCGGCACTTGATGAGGCATTGAATTTGGCACGCGCTGCCTTGGGCAGGGTGTCTGGTTCATAACGTGCGCGCACTCGGGATTGATCTCGGGAGTAAGCGGATTGGTGTCGCAACAAGCGACCGAAGTGGAACTATTGCAACTCCATTAACGGTGTTGAAGCGATCGGGTTCGCTTGAAACCGATTATCGGGCAATTGCTGAATTGGTCGCTGAGTATGAAATTGAATGCGTGGTTGTCGGACTTCCACTACACATGAATGGAAACTACGGCGATGCGGCGAAGTCTGCCGTCGCCGAAGTGCAGCAGTTGACTAGCGTGTTGAGTGTGCCAGTTCTCACCTTTGATGAACGTCGCACGACAGTAACTGCAGACAATATTTTGATGGAACAAAACATGAACGCGCAAGAACGTCGCAAAGTGATCGACAAGGTTGCAGCCGCAGTCATGCTGCAATCATGGCTAGACGGCAGAAAGATGACGGAAGCCCGTAGTCGTGATTGATCCACTCATCAAGATTCGCAAGACCGAAGAACAACCCGCCGAAAACTGGTACGACGACCCGTGGGATAGCCCGGAAGCACTGCGCCGCTCAGAACAATTAGAAGCTGATGTAATGCCGAATGATTTTCGGGGCCTATCGCGGCCGTTCCAAATTGTTGCGGCAGCAGTTGCTGTGGTCACCCTATTTATGGGTGCCATTGGCATGTGGTACGTGCACCAAGTCAATCCATCGGGCAAAGGCGACCCACAATCGTTCACTGTTGTGGAAGGAGACACCATCTCGTCGGTAAGTAGGCGACTTGCAGATGATGGTTTTGTGTCGAGTGCCAGCGTGTTCTCGTGGTATGTCTCGCGTAAAGGCGGAATCGAATTGATTCCTGGTTATTACACCATTGCGCCAAAAGACCATATGGGCAACATCATGGCTGTTCTCAAGACACCACCATCGGCTACATATCAGAAGGTGACGTTTCCTGAGGGCTACACCATTTCACAAATGGGAACGCGACTTGCCGAGAAAACGTTGCGCTTAAACGCCGAGCAATTCGTGGCCATGGCCAATGACCCTGCAATCGAAACTCCGTATCGCCCAGATGGCCAGCTTTCGCTTGAAGGGCTGCTTTTTCCCGACACCTATCAAATATCGGGTGATCAAAATGAACAGCAGGTTGTGCAACAGCTTGCTAAGCAAATGGTCAGAGTTGCTTCGCAAGAAGGCATCGATGATGCGCAAGCAAAAGTTGGGCTTACTCCGTACAAGGTATTAATCGTTGCGTCGATGATTGAGCGTGAAGCAAAAGTTGACGCCGATCGCGCCAAAATCGCGCGAGTTATCTACAACCGCCTAGAAATAAAGATGCCACTACAAATTGATGCAACGTTGTTGTACAACGCTCCTGCAGATGCAGACTTCGCAACGCTGAAGGCAACAGACACTCCGTACAACTCCTACATCAATAAAGGATTGCCACCAACTCCAATTGCCAACCCAGGTCGCGCGTCGATTATTGCTGCATTGAACCCTGCGCCGAACCCTGCTGGTACCGACCCGCTGTGTGAAAATGTGCCAAAGCCGTGTCGCTATCTGTATTACGTGTTGTCAGATAAAGAAGGCGGACATGCTTTCGCTGTCACGCTCGCACAACATGAAGCAAACGTTGCAGCAGCGCGTCAAGCTGGCCTGCTGCCGTGAAACTAAAAACCATTGCAGCGGTTATTGGCTCGCCGGTATCGCAAAGCCTTTCACCAGCAATTCATAATGCCGCGTTCACGCAAATGTCAAAACCGTGGCGCTACGTCGCAATTGATGTTGATGCGGAGTACTTCGAAGAAGAAGTATTGGCTGCACGAGAATCAGGAATGCTCGGACTCAGTATCACCATGCCGCACAAAGATGCCGCATTCGCATTGGTGCAACATCGAGACGAGATTGCACAACGCTCTGGGTCTGTGAACACCATTATTTTTGATGACGCAGGCACGTTGCGTGGTGCAAACACTGACGGTGATGGTTGCTGTGACGCGCTCGTTCGTGGTGGAGCAACAATTGCAGGAAGTCGGGCAGTAGTGCTTGGGGCAGGTGGAACCGCGCGAGCAGTGGTTGCCGCACTCGGGTTGCGTGGTGCTGCGGACATTGCCATTGTCAATCGCACACAGTCGCGAGCAGTAGAGGCAAGCGAGTGCGCAGATGTTGCACGTGTCGGTTCAGAAAGTGACATTGCCGATGCGACACTGCTCATCAACACCACGTCAGTTGGCATGGGTACATCTGAATCACCGGTAAGTTCATCCTTTCTTCACAGTTCACTGATCGCACTCGATGCGGTGTATCACCCGTTGGAAACGTCGTTCATTGCTCAGGCACGTTCGGTAGGTGCTCAGACTGTTGATGGTTTGTGGATGCTGATTTGCCAAGCAGTGCGTCAAGAAGAACTGTGGTGTGGCGTGACTCCAGACCCACAAGTAATGCGCGACGCAGCACTGCGCGAACTTGCACAACGCAACGCGTAATTGTCCCGATTCCTGAGGGGGCATACGGGTAGCCTGTAGGGCATGTTGCGTTATCTCACTGCAGGAGAAAGCCATGGCCAAGCCTTGGTCGTCATTGTTGAGGGCCTTCCTGCGGGCATGAAGGTGACCGCCGAAGATATTCAAGCTGAACTTGGTCGCCGTCGCTTGGGCTATGGGCGTGGTCCGCGCCAGCGTTTCGAACAGGACGAAATTGTGCTCATCGGCGGAATTCGCCATGGCCGCACATTGGGCTCGCCAGTTGCAATTGAAATTAAAAACTCAGAGTGGTTCCGCAGCGATGTGTGGCATGAGGAAATGTCGCCGGCTCCTGGAGCAACGAAGAAGCCACTCACTCAGCCACGACCCGGCCATGCCGATTTGACGGGCATGCAGAAATACGGGTTCACCGATGCTCGCGACGTGTTGGAACGGGCGAGTGCACGCGAGACGGCTGCACGTGTAGTTGCTGGTGCGCTGGCCAAGTTGTTGCTGAAGGAAATTGGCGTTGATATTTTGTCGCACGTAACCCAGATGGGCTCGGCTAAGTCGGAGTCAAACATTCGCCCAACGATTCAGGATTTGTCGGTTGTTGATGATTCGCCAGTACGCGCATTCAACAAAGAAGCCGAGCAGGCCATGATTACCGAAATTGAAGCTGCTGCAAAAGATGGCGACAGTCTCGGTGGAATCGTTGAAGTGCTCGCTTATGGCTTGCCAGTAGGACTTGGTAGCTACGTGCATTGGGATCGCAAAATTGATGGATTGCTCGCGCAGGCAATCATGAGCATTCAAGCAGTCAAAGGTGTTGAAATTGGAGACGGTTTCGAAGTGGCTGGTCGTCGCGGAAGTTTGGCGCACGATGCAATTTCGTGGGACGAAGCAACCAAGTCGTATCGACGCGAGACCACTCTTGCTGGCGGAACCGAAGGCGGCATGACGACAGGCGAACTCATGGTGGTGCGCGCTGCAATGAAGCCACTTGCAACATTAAATCGACCAACATTGAAAACGATTGACACCGTGACCAAAGAAGAAACGGTCAGTTTCAAAGAACGCACAGACGTCACTGCAGTTCCTGCAATGGGAGTTGTTGCCGAAACCATGGTTGCACTGGTGTTGGCCGATGAGGCGCAGCGCAAATTTGGTGGAGACTCGGTAGAAGAGTTCGTTCGCAATGCGGCGTCATACGCTGCATCAATCCAGTGAATGCACGCCACGCAATCGTTTTGGTTGGCTTAATGGGATCGGGTAAAACCACCGTCGGAAAACGAATTGCACAAGAACTCGGGTATGCATTCGTCGATTCTGATGACGTGGTCTCTAGTGCTGCTGGCAAGTCGGTGCGAGAAATATTTGCTCAAGATGGGGAAGCGATATTTCGCAACTATGAAAGCGAAGCTTTGCGTTCAGTGCTCGCAGAAACGCAAGGTCCAGTTGTGCTTGCAACGGGTGGTGGCGCCGTCATTTCGAGTGAAAACCGCACACTCATATCTGCGCAAGCATCGCATGTGGTGTGGCTTGATGCATCGGTAGAAGATTTGGTGGTGCGCACGAAGTCTGGCGCAGCGCGGCCATTGCTCGATGGAGATGCGGCTGCAACGCTGCAGTCGCTCAGTAGCCAGCGCTCGGCTTGGTACGACGAGATTGCTACCGTTCGCATTGACACGCGTGGAAAGCCAGTGACCAAAGTGTGTTCGGCGGTGCTGGATGCTGTTCGTGCAGGAGCCGACCATGAGTAGTCAACAGGTTGTACGAGTTGAATTGGGTGAGCGGTCGTACAACGTGGTGGTTGGGCCTGGGGTTCGTTCGCAAATTGCGAGCATGGTGCCAGCCACAGCGAAGCGAGCCATCATCGTTACTCAAGCGAACATCCCGTTTTCGGTTGAAGAAAGTTTGATTGCTGCGGGAATATCTACGCGCACCATCAACATAGGTCCTGGAGAAGAGTTCAAGTCACTTGAAACCATCGAGATGATCATGCGTGAATGCGCGCAATTCGGCCTCACACGCAACGACGTAATCGTTGGAGTCGGTGGCGGAATGGTGACCGACATCGCTGGCTTTGCCGCTTCGGTTTGGCATCGTGGTATCGCCGTTGTTCACGTGTCCACCACTCTTGTTGGAATGGTTGATGCTGCGATTGGTGGCAAGACCGGAGTGAATCTTGCCGAAGGCAAAAACCTGGTCGGAGCGTTTTGGCAACCACGTGGAGTTTTGTGCGATACAGAAGCTCTTGCCAGCCTGAGCCCGCGCGAAACACGATGCGGTAACGGCGAAATGGCCAAGTACCACTTCCTCACAGGCGATGACCTGTTGAGTCTCGATCTCACTTCGCGAATTGCGCGATGCGTGCAAATTAAGGCAGACATCGTTGGTTCAGATGAGCGCGAAGGCGGCCGTCGAATGCTGTTGAACTACGGACACACGCTTGCACATGCAATAGAAATTGCCACCGATTTTTCGGTTGCCCATGGCGAGGCTGTAGCAATCGGATTGGTCTATGCAGCACTGCTTGCACGCGAACTGGGACGAATTGACGACCAACGCGTGGTGCAGCACCGTCAAGTAGTGGAGGGCGAATACGGATTGTCGTGTGCGCTTCCGAAGGGTCTGTCTCACGATGAACTCATAGCGCTCATGCATAGCGACAAGAAAGCGCTGAGCGGTTTGACCTTCGTGCTCGATGGCAGCAATGGGGTCGAGCCAGTAACACCCGTGAGTGTAGATGCAGTTCGCTCGGCGCTCAACCGTATGGAAGTACGCTAGAACCATGGCTAAGTCCGCGAAACGCGTGTTGCTCCTCAATGGACCAAACCTCAATTTGCTCGGTGAGCGTGAGCCTGAAATCTACGGAACCACAACATTGGCCGACCACGTTGCGTCAGCAACGCAAGCAGCAACCGATGTAGGGCTTGCAGTCGACAGCGTGCAAAGCAACAGTTCGTCAGAACTGGTGAATGCGATTCATGCCGCGCGAACAACACACGATGCAATCGTTATCAACCCTGGTGCATTCACTCATTACGCGTGGAGCATTCACGATGCCCTTGCAGCCTTTAGTGGTCCGGTAATAGAAGTTCATATTTCTAATCCGAGCACTCGCGAATCATGGCGCCACGAGAGTGTGATTGCGCCGGTTGCATCAGGCACCATCGCTGGGTTCGGCGGTTTTGGGTATGTACTCGCCATTCAGGCAGTTGCACGTTTACTGCAAGACAAATGATCGGTAGGCGCAACTATGCCGCGTCCGATTTTTCTTCCACTTCGAGTTGAAGGTCGCTTGAATGCAATTGCTCAAATCATTGGCGACATGCATTCAGCATCTGCAATGGTTGTCTCGTCGAGCGAAAATATTCGCTACCTTTCTGGGTTCACGGGTTCTGCTGGCGTATTGATTTGTCGCAAAGATGATTCGGTACTTGTCACTGATGGCAGATACACGGAGCAAGCAACTGCTCAGGTTCGCGATTCGGGGGCAGATGTGCGCATTGTTGAAGCGCGAACTGCATCTGCGACGTTGGAGGCTGTATCTGAACTGCTCATAGACAATTCGCTCTGTGTTTGCGAGGCCTCGGATCTGTCCGTCGATGCACATGCTCGCTACGTTGCGGCTTTGGGCAAAGCATTGCTTCCGGTAACTGGCGTCGTGGAGGAACTGCGTCGATCCAAGAGCGAAGCTGAAGTTGAACGCATTGCATTTGCTGCAGAAGCTGCCGACAAGGCGTTGGCTGACGTTCGCGATGTACTGGTGCGTTCGATGAGCGAGCCCATCACAGAGCGCGATGTTCGCGATGAGTTGGAATATCGCATGCGCCGCCACGGAGCAGATGGACCAAGTTACGAAACAATTGTTGCCACTGGACACAACGCAGCCAAACCACACCATCGTCCAACAGATCAACTCCTGCGCGAAGGTGACTCGGTGGTGATTGATGTCGGTGGGTTAGTGGACGGGTATCACTCGGACATGACTCGTACGTACTTACTGGGGAGCGTTGATCCCGTTTTGCAGACCATGTTTGATGTTGTTTCTGAATCGCAATCACGAGGTGTCGCAGCGGTGAGAGCAGGTGTATTGCCCAGTGAGATTGATCGCATCTGTCGAGAATGGATTACTGAAGCTGGGTTTGGTCCCGAATTTGTTCATGGAACGGGTCATGGCGTGGGTCTGCAAATTCATGAGTCACCATGGCTTCGCGCGCAGTCGATTGAGCCATTACGCGAAGGTGAGGTGGTGACTGTGGAGCCTGGCGTCTATCGTGTAGGTCTCGGTGGCGTGCGAATTGAGGACTTGCTCCTCGTACGCGCGGCCGGAAGTACAACACTTACTCACACCCCGAAGGACAGCCTGTGCCTGCAATCTCGACAAACGATCTAAAGAACGGAATCACCCTCAATCTGGACGGCACCTTGTACACGGTGGTGGAATTCCAGCACGTGAAGCCGGGCAAGGGTGGGGCGTTTGTGCGTTCCAAGTTGCGCAACTTACGCAGCAACAACATGCTTGAAAAAACGTTTAACGCTGGTGTCAAGGTAGAGCAAGCAATTCTTGAAAAGAATGATATGCAGTTTCTGTACAAGGACGGCGAAGAGTACGTGTTCATGGACCAAGGGTCGTACGACCAGGTAAATATCAAGCCATCAGCGCTTGGTGAAGCGGCCGACTATTTGATTGAAAATGCTGTCGCGATTATCGCAACGTATGAAGGCGACATCGTGAGCGTAGAAATTCCCGCCTCAGTGGAATTGGAAATTGCACTTACCGAGCCAGGCGTGCAGGGGGACCGTGTGTCTGGCGCTCGCAAGCCAGCAACATTGCAAACAGGAAAAGTTATTCAAGTACCACTGTTCGTCAACATTGGTGACCGCGTCAAAGTCGACACACGTAGTGGCGACTACATCACACGCGTTTGACCATGTCAACCGGCCGATCCTCCCGTTCGGCGGGTAACGATGCTCGATCCGATGCGCGCGAGCGTGCATTGCACTTGTTGTATGAAGCCCATGCCAAGAGCGAATCGGGTTCATCCGTTGTTGAGTCGCAAATTCTGCCTGTCGACGATTTGGTACTCGAAATAGTTTCAGGCGTCGATGACGTAACCGCGTTTGCAGATGAAATCATTGCCGAGAATGCAATCGGCTGGACTTTGGCTCGTATGCCGGTCATCGATTTGATTGTGTTGCGAATAGCAATCTTTGAGTTGAAGTCGCGACCAGATGTACCAACAGCCGTCATTTTGAACGAAGCAGTTGAATTGGCTAAGACATTCTCGACTGACGAGTCTGGGCGGTTCGTGAACGGCATCCTGTCAACGATTTCCAAAAAGGTCCGCCAATAAAAAGAAGTGTTTCTGCATCCACCGTCAGCGTGTGGTGCATGGTGGTGCTGTACGCCTTGTATTTTTCCCAGCGCACGGTAGATGTTCATAACGGCCTTGGAACATCGGCATTTGATTTTGGCTTGTATGACCAAGGAATTTGGTTGTTATCGCGTGGCCATTCGCCATTTGTCACCCTGATGGGGCGCAACCTGTTCGGCGACCATTCCTCATTCATCTTGCTGCTCCTCGTTCCGCTGTATTGGATCTTTTCCACAACGTCATTGCTGTTTGTTGTTCAATCAGTAGTGGTAGCAATTGGGGCGCTTCCGGTGTATTGGTTTTCGCGACAACGCCTGCGCAGCGAACCACTCGCGGCAGTCATGGCAGCCGTGTACTTGGTGCATCCCTCCATTGGCTGGACGAATCTTGAAAACTTTCATCCAGATGCCGCATTAGGCACATTCGTGGCTGTAGCGATTTGGGCAGCGTATGCAGGGAAGTGGCGTTGGTACTGGGTGGCAGTAGTGCTCGCACTATCGGTCAAGGAAGACGTTGCCTTTGTGCTGATTCCGCTTGGGCTGTGGGTTGCTGCCAAAGCCGACAGGAAGCGTGGGCTCATTACCAGCGTGGCGTCATTTGCCACGATGGCGGCGATGTTCCTTGTTGTCATGCGCAGTTTTACGGGTGTGGTGTTTAGAAATTCCTGGCGCATTCCATTCGGTGGTGTAGGCGGACTGTTGAAAACAGCATTCACTCAACCGACAAAATTGATGTCGTATTTGTGGAGTGAAGATCGCCCTGCATATGTGTGGCAAATGCTTGCGCCAGTGGGTTTCGTTTTTCTCTACGAGCCAAGTCTTGCTGCTGTTGGTGTTGTCATGCTGGCATCAAACGTTGTCAGTACGTTTTGGTATCAACATCAAATTCATTATCACTATTCCATCGTCATGGTTCCATGCATTGTGATGGGAACAGTGTGGGCGCTAGGCAAGTTCTCACGCCCTGCTCGCAGATGGGCGAGTGCGTGCATTGTTGTGTCATCACTTGTGTGCGGGTATCTCTGGTCGCCACTGCCTCTTGCACGTACCACCACAACATCGTGGACTTCGGATATGCCACCAGTGGTGGCTGCTCGGGAATCCATGAGTCACGTGCCAGAAGACGCAGTCGTTGCCGCGTATCATTCGCTGACCGCACACATGGCGCGCAGGGTGACCATCTATTCGTTCCCCAATCCATTTACAAGAAATTTGTATGGACCAGATGTATTTGCGGGTGGAGACAGATTGCCTGGCGCTGATGCAGTTGAATACGTGATCCTGCCCGTCAATATGGACGAAGCCGCCCAGAAGGTCTGGAATGCCGAGAAGGCTCGTTTCCATGTTGTTGATGACAACGGCTGGTGGGTGGTGTACCAGCGCAACTGATTTTCGGTCAGCGATTTACTGCTATCGTGAGGTCGTCGTTAATTGAACCCTGTGAGGTTCGAACGAGAGGGAAGAATGAATCAAGTACCAATTGGAACGTCAGGTAAGGCCGTCATGTCTGGCCCCGACGTCAGCAGAGCAATCAGTCGCATTGCTCACGAAATTGTTGAACGCAACCAAGGTGCTCACAACGTGGTTCTCGTTGGCTTGCAGCGTGGTGGAACCTGGATCGCAGACCTGCTCGCAGAGCGAATTGCACAGATTGAACCAAACCTCGTTGTGCCGAACGGATCACTGGATGTGTCGATGCATCGTGATGACATCGGACTGCGTCCAATCGTTCCTGGCGCGATTAGTGAAATTGCTTTTGATATCAATGGCGCTGTTGTTGTGCTGGTGGACGATGTGTTGTACACGGGTCGCACGGTACGCGCAGCGCTTGAGGGACTCAATAACTTCGGGCGGCCTCGTGCGGTGCAGCTCGCAGTCATTGTGGACAGAGGGCATCGAGAGTTGCCGATTCGTCCCGATTTCGTGGGCAAGAACATTCCCACGCAAGTGAGCGATGAAGTAGACGTTTCTGCTGATGGAGTGGTGGTTACGGCGGTGGAATCGTGAAGCACCTTCGATCGATTCAAGAACTTGGGAAAGAAGAACTTCTCCGTTTGCTCGACAGCACGGATCAGATGGCAGAAATTAATCGCAGGCCGATTCCAAAGGTTCCGGCGCTCCGGGGCAAGACAGTGGTCAGTCTGTTCTTTGAGGACTCCACTCGCACTCGACTCAGTTTTGAAACGGCAGCGAAGCGACTGTCGGCCGAAACCATGACGTTTAGCGTTTCCACTAGCAGCGTGAATAAAGGTGAAAGCCTTCGCGACACTGTCGAGACCATTACCGACATGGGAGTGCATGCATTTGTCGTGCGCCACAAGTCGGCTGGTGTGCCATGGCAGATTGCGCAGTGGACGAACGCGTCAATCATCAATGCGGGAGATGGTGCTCATCAGCACCCAACGCAGGCGCTCGTGGATTGTTACACGGTTCGCGAAGCCATAGGTCGAAGCTCGTTTGACGGACTTAATGTCACCATTGTCGGCGACATTAAGCACAGCAGAGTTGCTCGCAGCAATATTGCGGCTTTCACCATGCTTGGTGCTCAGGTCACGCTCGTTGCGCCACCGACATTGTTGCCTACTCATATTGCGCAGTGGCCCGTGCGCGTGTCGCATTCTCTCGACGATGTCATTGCATCTACCGACGTGTTGTATATGTTGCGCTTGCAGAGCGAACGGATGGATCAAGGACTCATTCCAAATCTTGGCGAGTACGGCAACCGTTTTGGTCTCACTGACAATAGAGCGCAGCGGTTGCAGGACTCTGCGGTTGTCATGCACCCGGGACCAATGAACAGGGGAGTTGAAATGCATGTCGACCCAGCAGATCTACCGAACTCACTGATCCACAAGCAAGTGGCCAACGGTGTGTCAGTGCGCATGGCGGTGTTGTTTGAAGTGCTTGCACGAGGTGGGGAATTGAATTCATTGAAGGAAGAAGGTGTTGCGTGAGCGTGATCATTTCTGGTGCAACAGTGCTAACCGACAGCGGAGAGCAACGCCTCGATGTGCGAATTGATAGTGCAGTTATTGCAGAGATGTCTGCCACCATCAAGCCATCTAGTGATGACGTTGTCTTGAATGCACAAGGTTGCCACGTGCTTCCGGGCTTCGTTGATCTGCATACGCATTTGCGCGAACCAGGTAAAGAAGATTCCGAAACAATCGAAACGGGAAGTCGTGCAGGTGCAAAGGGCGGGTACACCGCACTCGTTGCAATGCCGAACACCTCGCCTGCACAGGATTCGATTCCAATTATTGAGTTCGTTCGTGCGCAAGGACGACGTGCCGGTTTGGTCGAAGTAGTTCCGAGTGGCTGCATCACTGTTGGCCGCGCGGGTGTTGCATTGGCGCCATTGGCCGAACTGGCTCGTAACGGAGTGAAGATCTTCACCGATGATGGATCAGGGGTGCAAGACCCAGCGATCATGCGGCGTGCCATGGAGTACTCGCGTGAATTGGGAATCACGCTTGCGCAACATTGCGAGGTGTCTGCGCTTACCGCAGGAGCGGTGATGAATGAATGCTCATGCTCGAGCGAAATGGGTGTGCCGGGTTGGCCGGCGCTTGCTGAAGAACTCATGGTGCATCGCGATATCGAATTGGCCAAACTCACCGGCGCACGCATTCACTTTTTGCATCTATCGACTGCAGGAAGTGTGCACTTGGTGCGTGAAGCGAAGAAGGCGGGTCTGCCTATTACGGCAGAGGTAACGCCTCATCACCTTTCACTTACTGAGGAATTGCTGAAGTCATTTGACTCCACATTCAAGGTGAACCCACCGCTGCGATCTGTTGCCGACATTGAAGCGCTGAAAGAGGGCTTGTTAGACGGCACGATCGATGCAGTTGCGACCGATCATGCACCACATGTGAAGCGCGACAAGGAGCTACCGCTTGATCAAGCGCCACCAGGAATGCTCGGGTTAGAAACCGCACTCGGCGTAGTGCTGTCCGTGGTGCCAATGTCGGCTGTTCAACTTGCCACCGTCATGTCCACTAATCCCGCACGAATTGCTGGATTGTCTGACCGACACGGAATGCTTGCCGCAGTCGGCCGACCTGCCAATCTGTGTGTCGTGGATCTAGATGCGCAGTGGAGCGTTGACCCAAAGCAATTGGCGAGTAAGAGCACCAATACTCCCTTTGTTGGACGCACGCTTCGTGGCAAAGTAAGACACACGATTTTTGAGGGAGTGGTAGTAGTGAATGAAGGTGTGGCGCAACGATGAGCATTCGTGAGGGTCAATTGGTGCTGCGCGATGGTTCGGTTTTCGAAGGAGAACTCATTGGCGCAGTCAGTGCGGGTGGAGTATCCAGTGGTGAAGTGGTATTTCACACTGGATTGACGGGATATCAAGAAGTCATTTCAGATCCTTCGTACGCAGGTCAAATCATTACGTTCACCACCCCGCATATTGGCAACTACGGCACAACCAGGATGGACAACGAGGCTGCTCGGGTGCACGCTCGTGGAGTCATTGTTCGTGAAGAGGCGCGGCGCGAAAGTAACTGGCGCAGCGATCAATCGTTGAGTTCGTATTTGGCGAACATGGGAGTCAGCGGAATTGCTGGCATCGATACACGTCGACTCACTCGTATTCTTCGCGATACCGGGGCTATGCCTGGTGCATTTGGTTCAGCCGATCATGCAACGTTGTTGGCGGCGGCAGGAAGTGAAGTAGGTACAACAGGAGTGCAGCTTGTCGAACAAGTAACAACCAAGGCTGCATATGTTGTTGGTTCTGGTCACTACAAAGTGGTGGCATACGACTTCGGAATAAAATCAACGATTCTTCGCTGCCTCAGCGATATCGCCACGGTCACCGTCGTTCCTGCATCTACAAGTGCAGACGAAGTACGCGCGATGTCGCCACATGGTGTGTTCTTGTCGAATGGCCCGGGAGACCCTGAAGCAGTTGTTGGAGCACCTGAGCACATTCGTTCTCTCGTTGACGGTGGAATGCCGGTGTTCGGAATTTGCCTCGGACATCAGTTGCTGACTTTGGCGCTTGGCGGAACAACCTTCAAACTTCCATTTGGTCATCATGGCGCGAATCACCCAGTTCGCAACGTGCGCACGGGGAGTGTCGAGATCACGAGTCAGAATCACAACTTCTGTGTTGATCCAAACTCGTTAAGCGGAATTGCCGACATTACCCATACCAACTTGAACGACCTCACCAACGAAGGTATGGCGGTGCGTGACGCACGAGCATTCAGTGTGCAGTATCACCCAGAGGCTGGTCCTGGGCCACATGATTCGCGTTATCTGTTCAATGAGTTTCGCCAACTGATGGAGGCGAAATAATGCCACGGCGCACTGACCTACACAGCATTTTGATTATCGGCTCTGGCCCGATTGTCATCGGTCAAGCATGCGAGTTTGATTACTCGGGAACGCAGGCGTGTCGTGTGTTGAAAGAAGAGGGTTACCGCGTCATTTTGGCTAACTCGAACCCGGCGACCATCATGACCGACCCAGACTTTGCGGATCGCACATACATCGAACCACTGACGCCCGAAGTATTAGAAGCCATCATCGAACGCGAAAAACCAGATGCGGTGTTGCCAACACTCGGTGGACAGACTGCTTTGAACCTCGCCATGGCGCTGTTTGAAAAAGGTGTTGTCGGAGTGCCTGGCAAACCTGAGCTCATTGGTGCGAACGCCGAGGCAATTGCCACAGCTGAAGATCGAGAGAAATTCAAGATTGCAATGCTGGAAATTGGGTTGAAGGTTCCTCAAAGTGGCGTTGCTCGCAACATGGATGAAGCAGAAGCGGTGCGGCAAGAAATTGGTCTGCCACTCATCGTTCGCCCTGCATACATCCTTGGCGGAAGAGGAATGGGAATTGCTCATACGCCAGAAGAGTTCCTCGCTGTCGTGGCAAATGGAATTTCTGCAAGCCCAATTGGCGAAGTGCTCATTGAGAAATCAATCGCCGGCTGGAAAGAATACGAACTTGAAGTAATGCGCGACCGCGCAGACAACTGCGTCATTATCTGCTCCATTGAAAACGTGGACCCGATGGGCGTGCACACTGGTGACTCCATCACGGTTGCTCCTGCCATGACGCTGTCGGATGTGGAATACCAAGCAATGCGCGACGCAGCATTTGCATGCATCCGTCGCGTGGGAGTTGAAACCGGTGGTTCGAACGTGCAGTTCGCGGTGAATCCAGAAAATGGCGATCTTGTGGTGATTGAAATGAACCCGCGGGTATCGAGGTCATCAGCGCTGGCATCAAAGGCAACCGGATTCCCGATCGCAAAAATTGCGGCAAAACTTGCCGTTGGATACACGTTGGATGAAATTTCTAACGACATTACGAAGATGACCCCTGCCAGTTTTGAACCAACCATTGACTACGTAGTCACCAAGATTCCGCGTTGGGCATTCGAAAAGTTTCCAGGCACCAGTGGCATCCTTGGCACGCAAATGCAAAGCGTTGGTGAAGCAATGGCAATCGGGCGAACATTCACCGAAAGTCTGCAGAAAGCGTTGCGGTCACTCGAGAATGGCCGCATGGGTCTGAACTGTGACCCTGCCGAAATGAACTATCGCTCAATGAGCGATGAAGAAGTTCTCGTGGCATGTGGAGTTCCTACACCGGAACGTTTGTTCCTTGTGGGCGAAGCCATCTACCGAGGAATCAGTCTTGACCGAATTTATGAAACCTGCAAGATCGACCACTGGTTCCTCGACCAGATGCTCATGATTGTGGAGGAGCGTCGTGCGCTCAGCCAAACAACAATGTCGACCATGACGGTGCGCGCGTGGCGCAGGGCAAAGCGACTCGGGTTCTCCGATGCTCAACTTGCATACATCTGGTCGGTCGATGAAAACGATGTACGACTAGCGAGAATTTCTGCAGGTGTCATTCCGACATATAAAGCAGTCGACACATGCAGTGCTGAATTTGCGGCGCAAACTCCGTATCACTACTCAACGTATGAAGACGAGAACGAAGTTCGCCCGTCAACTAAACAGCGGGTGATCATTTTGGGAAGTGGCCCTAACCGAATTGGCCAGGGCATTGAATTCGACTATTGCTGCGTACACGCAAGTTTTGCACTACGCGATGCAGGCTTCGAAACAGTCATGATCAACTGCAACCCGGAAACGGTGTCAACCGACTACGACACCTCCGATCGGTTGTACTTCGAGCCGCTTACACGTGAAGACGTGATGAACGTGATTCAGGCGGAAATCAAGGCTTCAACAACTCCGCCGCGTGTGATCGTAAGCCTGGGTGGGCAAACACCATTGAAGTTGGCGAACTACATTCCTGCCGAGTTAATCGCAGGTACGTCACCAGAGTCCATTGACCTTGCAGAAGATCGCAAAAAGTGGAGCGCACTGTGTGAGGAACTGAAAATTGCTCAGCCACCAGGTGGAACCGCATTGACATTTGGTGAAGCAAAAACCATCGCAGCGCGCATTGGTTACCCGGTACTGGTGCGACCAAGTTATGTGCTTGGTGGGCGAGCAATGCAGATTGTGCACGACGAGGCGCACTTGCAACGAGCAATGAATGAACTCGCTGCTGCCGGAACACTTGGCAGAGAGGGTGGTTTGTCGGCAGAGCGTCCTGTGCTCATCGATCGCTTCCTCGATGACGCAACGGAAATTGACGTCGATGCAATTCGCGATGCCAGCGGCGAAGTGCTCATCGGCGGAGTCATGGAACACGTTGAAGAGGCCGGCGTGCACTCGGGTGACTCCGCTTGCGCAATTCCGCCACCAACGCTTGAACCGTGGGTTATAGAAGCAGTTGAGTCATACACGCGAGTAATTGCCAATGCGCTCGATGTAAAGGGTCTGATCAACGTGCAGTTCGCGGTAGCTGGTTCAACGGTGTACGTCATTGAGGCAAACCCGCGCGCAAGCCGCACAGTTCCATTTGTTGCTAAGGCAACGGGTGTGCCGTTAGCAAAAGTTGCTAGTCGCGTCATGCTTGGAGCAACACTTGCCGAACTTCGCACCGAGGGTTTGCTGAAGCCACCAACAAATTTCGGACACGTTTCAGTGAAAGAGGCTGTGCTTCCGTTTAATCGCTTCCCAGGTGTAGACACTGCACTCGGACCTGAAATGCGTTCAACTGGTGAAGTGATGGGCATTGACAGCACGTTTGGTCGCGCGTTCATTAAAGCCGAATCGGCAGCTGGCACCATATTGCCAACGTCGGGAATGGTGTTCCTCTCGCTGAATGACAAAGACAAGCCAAGTGGTCTCGTCGTTGCAAGGCGACTGCGCGAACTTGGGCTGGGCATTGCTGCAACGTCTGGAACAGCCGATTACCTTTCGCGTTTTGGATACCCGGTTGACCGAGTGGTTGGCAAAGTTTCGGAACAGTCACAAGGAACCATTGCAGACGATGCAGTGAACTTAATTGAACGTGGAGAAATTGAGTTCGTCATCAACACCCCTCGTGGACGTGGCGCACATTCAGACGGCGAAGCAATTCGCAAGGCTGCAAACATTTGGCGCGTGTCGTCGGTGACCACCATCAATGCAGCGCTTGCTGCAGTGCAAGGTTTGGCAGAACAAAAGCTGGAACCACTCACGGTCAAGTCGTTGCAGGAGTATCACGGTAGGTGAGTACGTCATCGGCAATTTCGAGTAGCGGGGCCCGTGTTGGGTCTGTTGCATTTAAGTCGCCAATCATGAATGCGTCGGGAACGGCAGGCCACGGCACAGAGTTGCATCGCTATGTCGACTTAAGTTCACTCGGTGCATTTGTCGTGAAGTCACTTGCACCTTTTGTTTGGGCGGGTAACGCTTCGCCACGATTGTCACCAACTGCAGGTGGCATGTTGAATGCGGTCGGTTTGCAAGGGCCGGGTATTGAGTATTGGATCACGCACGACTTGCCAAAACTGTTAGACGTTGGCGCAAGCATTGTCGTCAGTATTTGGGGTTTTGGTGTGGACGACTATGCGCAAGCCGCAAACATGTTGCGACCAGTTGCCAAACATCTCTCCGCAATCGAAATCAATCTGTCCTGTCCGAATACAAAGTCTGCAACCGATGGTGCGGCGCGTCACGCAATATTTGCCCACGAGCCCCATCTTGTGGAAGAAATTGTTCGTGCGTCATTGATTGAAGGAGTTCCAGCGTGGGCAAAGCTCAGCCCGAACACGCATCTCGTTATTGAAGGCGCGCTGGCAGCTCAGCGTGGTGGAGCACAAGCAGTCACGCTGATCAACACCGCACTTGGTATGTCGATGAATCCAACAACTGGTTTGCCATCACTGGGCAACGGTGGCGGAGGGTTATCTGGACGTTCAGTGCATCCCATTGCAGTGCGCGCTATCTATGAAGTGTCAGCCAATGTTCCCGGTTTGCCAATTGTTGGCGCAGGTGGTGTGACTAGTGGGTGGGAAGCGATTGAACTGATACTTGCTGGGGCAAGTGCTGTGCAAGTAGGCACTGCAACATTCGCTGAACCTCGTGCCATGTCGCGTATTCAACGCGAAATGAATAGATGGGCACAGCGCCGTGGCATAAATGATTGGTCAAAAATCGTTGGACTTGCTCATCGGGGCGGGTTAGGCGCGCTCTGAGCCGCTAAAATCTTTCTATGTCGCCCGCATTATTGACCGAATTGCGGCAAGAAATTGCCAATTTGTGTCAGCAGATTGCGTCAGGGCAGCGCTCGTTTATCGACGTGATCTCGCTCGCTGAGAGTAACCGCAGTGCCGCCGAATCGTATGTGTATGTGGTGAAGGCCCTAGAAGCAGAGTCGAGCGTTGGCAAAGTTCGCGCGCGAAGGATCATGGCAGATCTCGACGTTGCAGAGCGTTGC
>CAITUB010000097.1 GCA_903895515.1 uncultured Acidimicrobium sp.
GCATGATCACGACTGCTACCCGCACCAGGAAACAGCACTACCCCGCGCACGACCATGACGTTATGAACTCAGCAACACGCGGCGAGCTTCACTCAAATCGTTGATGCTGGCGCTTGCTGTGCGCGAATCGCCGCCGTGGTCTGGGTGCACATCACGCAAACTCTCACGGAATCGAACTTGAATTTCGCGCTTCGAAGGCTTCACCGTTCCCGGTGGGAAGCCGAGCATCTCCAGTGCCCACGCACGTGGGTCTGCCATTGCGGCAATGGTCGATGCATTGCTGCCTGCCAAGTACGCGACAAAAGTTTGGTTCAATGGCCCGCGCCACTTCATGGCCTTCAACAACATGGGTGCAAGTTTTTTACGAATGCTTGGGTCTAGTCGTTCCAATACATACACGGCGCCAAGCACATGTTGCAGTGGCGTTCCGCCTTCAGAAAACTCGAAGCGAATGGAATCGTTTTCGCCAATCATGCGATGCACGCTTCGAGCAAGCCCGTGCCTGTCAGTCTGAAAGCGATGTCGCAACCGTGGCTGCACAATGCGCTCACCTTGTTCAATTTGTGAAATCAAACGATGAACATCGGGAATCAAATCTTCATGAACACTTCCTGCATGTGCGGCAACAATTGCTCCGAGCAAAATTCCACCAAGACCAGGTGTTGGATCGATTGGCAAATTCAGTCCGCCAAGTGACAATCGGCGTGTTGGAGTAATTGGCCTCGAGTGCCAAAACTCCACTTCGGCTAGAACTTCAGATAGACCTGAAGTCTCAGTTGTTGTCATCTACAAAAGTTACGCCACGACTGTCAATGGAGTCCAAGCAAGAGTCAACAACTGCTTCAACTCCGATGGGAACCAGCAACATGGTGCCATCCCAGCGGTAACCGATGTCCAAATTGTCCAGCATGTCGCACAGTTGCTTGCGCTCGCCTTCCGACCATTCATCAAGTTCATATTCGGTGATGTTGTCTTCACCCGAATCGTCGTCGTCGCCATCATCAAGATTGTCGAGTTCGTCTTCAATTTCGTCCAAAATTGCGTCAACAACCTGTTCGGTGTCTTGTGCAACCAACAGCTCTGGGCCATCCCATGAGTGGGCAACTTCTGCATCGGCAAGTGCTGCCGCAACATCGGCTCGATCGTCAACCGACCAGTCAGAAAGGTCGTAACGCGTGGTGAGCGCCTCTGGGTCTTTGGGGTTCCATTCGCTCATAACCCGAACGCTACTTCGTTTCAGTCCAAATACGAATTGCGACTAGATTTTGTGCCATGCCAGCACGTGAAAGACCAGACCGCAACCTCGCAATGGAACTGGTGCGCGTCACCGAATCCGCAGCTCTCGCCGCCTCAAGGTGGGTGGGACGAGGTGACAAGAATGCAGCCGACGGCGCAGCGGTAGACGCCATGCGCAACGTGCTTGACACAGTCAGCATGGACGGCATTGTGGTCATTGGTGAAGGCGAAAAAGATGAAGCCCCAATGCTCTACAACGGCGAGCGCGTTGGTAATGGCAGCACGCCAAACACCGATGTTGCAGTCGACCCAATTGACGGCACAACCCTCACATCGCTTGGTCGCGGAAACGCACTTTCCGTCATTGCAGTTTCCGAGCGCGGCTCCATGTTTAACCCTGGTCCATGCGTGTACATGGACAAGATCGCTGTTGGTCCTGAAGCAGCACACGCAGTAGACCTTGACTGGTCACCAACAAAGAACCTCCAAGAAGTTGCGCGCGCGACCAAGAAGCTCGTGAGCGAACTCACCGTCATGATTCTTGAGCGTGACCGACACAACGACCTCATTGCTGAGGTTCGTTCAACCGGTGCACGCATTCGTCTCATTTCCGACGGCGACATTTTTGCTGCAATTGCAGCCGCTTCACCAGAAGTTGGCGTCGACATTTTGTTCGGCATTGGCGGAACTCCAGAAGGCGTTGTGGCGGCAGCCGCATTGAAATCAATGGGCGGCGAAATCATTGGTCGACTGCATGCACGTGACGATGCAGAACGCAAGGCCGCCGAAGCTGCAGGTTACGACCTGAGCAAGGTGCTCACTACCGACGACCTCATTAGCGGCGAAGACATCTTCTTTGCCGCAACGGGCGTCACCGATGGCGAGCTATTGCGTGGCGTGCGTTACGACGCATACGGCGCACGCAGCCACAGTTTGGTTATGCGCAGTCGCAGCGGAACCATCCGTTACATCGACACACATCATCGCCACGATCGCCTCGCGGCATACTCGTCAACCGACAGTAAATAAGCTCTGTTTAGCGGCGCATAAATAGGCCGATAAACCAACGGCCCACACTGCGGGGCAACACATCGGTAATACCGACCAACGTCTTATACAAAATTCCTGGCACCACGATTGGCTTGCCCTTAATAACGCCATTAATGCCCGTGCGCGCAACCAACTTCACCGAAGTCCAAGCAACTGCAGGGAATTTGCTCTCATATTTGCTGGTGTTTGACACCGATTGAAATTCAGTTTTGGTTAGGCCTGGGCACAATGCCGTAATGCGAATGCCGGTGTTTGCAAGCTCTTGATGCACCGCTTCGGTGAAACTGGTGACAAATGCTTTTGTTGCTGAATACACAGCGAGTCCTGGCTGAGCCTGGAAGCTGGCGACACTGGACACGTTCAAGATGTACCCGCGACCGCGCGGCAACATGAGGTTTACTGCAGCACTCGTTATGCGCATGAGCGCAACCACATTTAGTTGCACTTCATTTGCCAAACGATTTGGGTCAATGCGGTGCATCGGTCCAGAAGTTCCAAAACCTGCGTTGTTCACCACGAAATCAACAGGTGGCTTCGAGGTATCGCGCAAGCGTGCTTCTACTGCAGCCACACCGTCAGTCGTCAACAAATCGGCGGTCAACACTTCAACGTTCTTGTATTGATCGGCAATGGTTTGTAGGCGGTCACCACGACGAGCGACGAGCACCATAGGCACTCCTGCTTTACCCAACATATGCGCCATCTGTTCGCCGATGCCGCTTGAAGCACCCGTAATGAGTGCTTGCGTAAATGGATAATTAGTGCGCGGCACGCGTCTCGGTTAGGCCGCCAGCAGCGGACAATCGTGCATGCGCACGGCGCAATGCAGATTCGACGGTTGCATCATGTTCGCCACGGCTTGCAGCCTCAGCACGCTCTAGTGCTGCACGTGCACGCTTGATGTCAATTGCTTCTGCAAGTTCTGCAGAGTCAGAAAGAATCGTCACGTGGTCTGGAGCAACCTCTACGAAGCCGCCATGCACTGCGAGGTCTTGTACTTTGCCATCCGACAAGTAGATACGCGTGTGGTTTTCGGTCAGTGCTCCAAGGAACGAAATGTGCCCTGGCAAGAATGCGATTTCGCCACCGTCGAGTGTGCGGGTGATGACCTGCTTGGCCTCACCAGAAAACAGCACACGCTCAGGCGAAACCACCTCTACGCGAAGAGCACCAGTTGAAGCCATTATGAAGCGTTCTCCTGCAGTGACTTCGCCTTTGCGAGCACTTGGTCTACGCCACCAACGTTCAAGAAGGCCTGCTCTGGAATTTCGTCCAAGTCGCCCTTAATGATCGCTTCGAAGCTTTCTACAGTCTCGTCAGTCTTTACGTATTCACCCTTCAAACCGGTGAACACTTCAGCAACGAAGAACGGCTGCGACAAGAATCGCTGTACTTTGCGAGCACGCGAAACGGTGAGGCGGTCTTCTTCTGAAAGTTCGTCGAGACCCAAGATGGCGATGATGTCTTGCAGTTCCTTGTAGCGCTGCAGAATTTCCTGCACCTTACGAGCAGTTGCATAGTGACGATCGCCAACAACTTCTGGCGACAAAATTGTCGACGTTGAAGCAAGTGGGTCCACTGCAGGGTAAATACCAAGCGATGCGATTTGGCGTGACAACTCGGTGGTTGCATCCAAGAACGTAAAGGTGGTGAACGGTGCCGGGTCGGTGTAGTCGTCGGCAGGTACGTACACAGCCTGCAACGAAGTGATCGAACGACCACGTGTTGAGGTAATGCGCTCCTGCAACTGGCCCATTTCGTCAGCAAGCGTTGGCTGGTAACCCACGGCTGAAGGCATACGTCCAAGCAGTGTTGATACTTCTGAACCTGCTTGTACAAAACGGAAAATATTATCAATAAATAATAAAACGTCTTGTTTATTTTTATCACGGAAATATTCTGCCATTGTTAAAGCCGTTAAAGCAACTCGCATTCTTGCTCCAGGTGGTTCATTCATTTGACCATATACTAACGCAACTTTTGAATTTTCAAAATTATCAGCATCAATAACTTTTGATTCTTTCATTTCTGCGTATAAATCGTTTCCTTCACGTGTTCTTTCTCCAACACCAGCAAAAAC
>CAITUB010000098.1 GCA_903895515.1 uncultured Acidimicrobium sp.
CGTGATCGTTGTATGGGTCAAGCAATATTGGGTGAAGTCCCGCATTGCGCGCGCCAACTACGTCATTGACATACGAATCACCAACGTAGGCAATTCGGTCGTTGCCTATCCCCTTGTCATTCATGAGCGCAATCGCATCGCGGAATACTCCTGCGTGTGGCTTTGCCGTTCCTATGACATGTGAATCGGTGACAACGAGCACTGGAACTCCAGCACCTGTTCCCACCTGGCAAATGCACTGATTGGCAAGCGTTGCTTCCACCTGGCCACTGGCATTCGACACGATGCCGATCGGTAATCCCTGCAAGTGCATGCGCCACAACGCGGCTGCTGATTCAAGAATTGGGTACCGCCATAAAAACGGTGAAAACATTTTTTGCAACTGTTCGCTCGCAGTTACTGCAGCAGTTCCAGTAATTCCCGCGGCCTCTACATATGCGTCACGGTATGGGTCCCAGCTAAATCCTTCAATGGTTTCACGCGCTAGTTCGGACGCAATGCTGTCCAAACGCTCCATGCCCGCATAGTGGGCACGCATCATTTTCTCTACAGAACCATCGCCACCATGCGCGCGAACAATTGCGCCTAGCGAAATGGGGTCAGGTAATAGAAAGATGCCACCGGCATCAAACAGAATTGCGTCGAAACGTTTGGTCACGCTTGTGTCGAACGCGTGCGCCCTGCACGCTCACCACGCGAGATGAACTTCAATGCCATCTTGCGGCTGGCTTCGTCAATCATTTCGTTTCCGAACATGACCGCGCCTTTGCCTTCACCTTCTG
Source organism: uncultured Acidimicrobium sp. (assembly GCA_903895515.1). GTDB lineage: Bacteria > Actinomycetota > Acidimicrobiia > Acidimicrobiales > Ilumatobacteraceae > UBA3006. The sequence continues at coordinate 783 of CAITUB010000098.1, forward strand.
TTGCTTCTTTGTAAGCATCAAGAATTGACCAGGCCTTGTCAAACTGTTCTTGTGTTGGCGAGAACACGTCGTTCAACACGGTTACTTGGTCTGGGTGCAATGCCCATTTTCCGTCATAACCAAGAATGCGTGAACGCATGCTGTATTCGCGAAGCGCTTCGCTGTCGCGCACGTGCAGGAACGGCCCGTCAATTACTTGCAATCCGTTTGCTCGTCCTGCCATCAAAATTTTGTTGTACACGTAATGGAAGTGATCGCCTGGGTACTCGTCGATCTTTACGCCACCTGTAAGCACTGGCATTTCCATACTTGCTGCGAAGTCGGCTGGTCCGAAGATGATGGTTTCGAGTCGTGGACTTGCTGCACAGATTTCTTCAACGTTGATGAGTCCACGCGCTGTTTCAATTTGCGCTTCAATACCGATGTGGCCAATTGGCAAACCTGCCGAAATTTCTACTTGGCGAAGCAACATGTCAGTTGCCACAATCTGCGCTGCAGATTCAACCTTTGGCAACATGATTTCATCAAGGCGCTCACCCGCATTGCCAACAACTTCAATGATGTCGTAGGCAGTCCACTTAGTGCTCCAGTCGTTCACACGAACGCACAACACCTTGTCGCCCCAGTCGTTGCCGCGAATTGCAGCTGCGATCTTTGCGCGTGAAGCTTCCTTTTCTTTTGGAGCTACTGCGTCTTCAAGATCGAGAAACACCATGTCGGCAGGAATTCCTGGACCCTTGCCCAGCATTTTTTCTGACGAGCCGGGAATTGACAGGCATGAACGGCGAGGAAGGTTACGTGAGCGTGCTGACATGGCTTACAGGTTACATCGCACTGCGCACGAGCATCTCGGTCGTAGGGGCACATTCAGCCACTACCGACAACGAGGCGTCCACAATTCCCAGCGGACCAACAACAGCGCGAAGTAGCTCTCGCGGAACAACATCCACCTCCGTGCGCCATGGTCGTTGTGCATCAAAGTTGCGCGACTTCATGGCTTCCCACAATTCGGCCGGCAATCGCGTTCCACGGCGAGCGGTAACCAGTGCGGGCTTCTGCGCAACATATGCAAGTGCGGCAACACCGTGCGAACCCGATGTCATTAAGAATTCGTCTGGACCACAACCAAGTGCATCGAGCACCACCACATCGCACATGTCAATGGCTCGTGCGGCGTGCTCAATCGACACACTTTCTGCTTCAACTTCAACACGCTCCAGTGCATTCACTGCGCTGTCTGCCGAGCCGAATGAATCAATTACCAATGCTTTGCAATCACCTCGCTGCACCAGTGCTTCGAGTGCGGTTGGACTCCACCCAACTATGCACACCACTTGTGCGTCACCAATGTGCGCAAGTAGGTGGTCGGTTGTTGCATCCTTGTCGATCTCTGACTCAAGTTCATACAGTCGCTCAAACGGGTCAAGGGCCGATAATGCCTGAGCGCACAGCCACCACAATGGCGCACACGTCGGGTGCCGCTCAACGATTCGCCGTGCTGCCAAAACCAAGCCTGCGGGCTCCATATGCAAGCCAAACAGCGCTTGCGCAGTCTCACTGACCAGCGCAACTGGGTCGGATCCAGTGGCACGCGCCACATAGCGCAGATGCTCAATCGGGTGCATTGTTGAGACGCTAGTGCTCTAACTTGCTACCGTCTCATCCTGTGGCAAACGCACCTTCTCTCGACACCTCACTCAAACCCCTCAACGGCGAGGCCCGCCCATTGCGCGAATGGATGACGACCTTCCACCTCGCTTCAATTGTCATCGATCCGTACACCAATGAAAGTGCATGGATCCTCAAAACTGCTGGACGAATCCTTCACGAGTTTGCCGGTTCTGCAACGCGAGTCAATTTTGTTGTTACGTCATCTGAAGCCGATGCCAAGAAATTCCTTGGTCCACTTGCAGACGAATTTCTCACCTTCACCGATCCAGACCGTGTGCTTGTAAAGCAACTTGGACTCACCGAACTTCCCGCATTCGTATTCATTCAGTCAGACGGAACCGTTCCACAGTGTGCGCAAGGTTGGAGCCCTAAGGCTTGGCGCGAAGTTTCTAACTACATTGCCGACACAGTGAAGTGGTCGCGTCCGTTAATTCCTGCTGCTGGTGATCCAGGTACCTACAAGGGCACACCGGCACTCGTGTAATGGCTAAGCCAACGCCAGCACCTTTTGAATTCTCGGAGTTGCTTCCTCTTGGCGCAGATGACACGCAATACCGTTTCTTAGGAAACGAAGGTGTTTCAACTTTTGAAACAAGCGAAGGAACGTTTCTCAAAGTTGATCCTGCTGCAATCATCAAGCTCACCGAACACGCCATGCGCGACATTGCACACCTGCTTCGTGCAAGCCACTTGCAACAACTTGCCAACATCATGGTTGACCCCGAAGCGAGCGATAACGATCGATTCGTTGCCCTTGACCTACTGAAAAACGCGAGCATTGCTGCTGGAGGCGTTTTGCCCATGTGCCAAGACACAGGAACCGCAATTATCAAAGGCAAAAAAGGACAGTTCGTGTTTACGGGTGGCGGCGACGAAGAAGCCATTTCACGCGGCGTGTACAACACCTATCTCACCAGCAACCTTCGCTACAGCCAACTTGCACCGCTGTCCATGTACGAAGAAGTAAACACCGACACCAACCTGCCAGCCGAAATCAAAATCTCATCAGTCGATGGAGATGAATACAAGTTTCTCTTCATGGCAAAAGGCGGCGGTTCGGCAAACAAGAGTTACTTGTTTCAGGAAACCAAAGCATTACTGAATGAAAAATCGTTGCTGCCGTGGGCGTTTGAAAAAATGAAAACACTCGGCACTGCAGCGTGCCCTCCGTATCACCTTGCAATTGTCATCGGTGGAACCTCGGCAGAGAACGCTGTTGAAACAGCAAAACTCGCCAGCGCTCACTACCTCGATTCATTGCCAACATCGGGCAGCAAACTTGGGCACGCATTCCGTGATCTCGACCTTGAGCAAAAAATGCTCACGTTGTCGCAGCAAACCGGTATCGGTGCGCAATTTGGCGGAAAGTACTTCTGTCACGACGTTCGCGTCATTCGCCTTCCTCGCCACGGCGCAAGCTGCCCCGTTGCCATGGCGGTCAGTTGCAGTGCCGACCGTCAGGCTCTTGGCAAGATCAACAGCAAGGGCATCTTCCTCGAGCAACTAGAGACCGATCCTGCTCGTTTCCTTCCGGAAATTACTGAAGAACACTTAGCAACAGAAGTTGTAGCGATCGATCTCAATATGTCGATGTCAGAAATTCGAGACACGTTGTCGAAGTATCCCGTCAAGACGCGAGTCATGCTCACCGGGCCAATGGTGGTGGCCCGCGACATTGCCCACGCCAAAATCAAAGAACGCCTCGATGCCGGTGACGGACTTCCGCAATACATGAAAGATCACTGCGTGTATTACGCAGGTCCAGCCAAGACACCAGAAGGTTTCGCTTCGGGCTCCTTTGGACCAACCACAGCCGGTCGAATGGACAGCTACGTTGCAGATTTCCAAGCAGCAGGCGGAAGCTTCGTCATGTTGGCAAAGGGCAACCGATCGAAGCAGGTCACCGATGCGTGCAATACATACGGTGGGTTTTACCTTGGCTCAATTGGCGGACCAGCCGCACGCCTTGCCCAAGACTGCATCACCAAAGTTGAAGTTCTCGAATACGCGGAACTTGGCATGGAAGCCGTATGGAAAATTGAAGTCCAAGACTTCCCTGCCTTCATCGTGGTTGACGACAAAGGCAACGACTTCTTTGATGCAATTAATGCCAATACTGGCGTCAAGCTAACTGTTCGTAAATAACGAACTAGCGCTGTAACAGCGACTTCAGCATTTCACGCGTGTCGTGTTGCTCGTCTGGTGTTGCACCAAACTCCACTCCACCGAAATCGGTAACACCGATTTCTTGCATTGCTGCAACTTTGTCAAACACTTCGCTTGCTGAACCGATGATGGCAACATCTGCGGGGCCTGCTGCGCCTTCGTGGTCCAACATCGCTCGGTAACTTGGCAATTGTCCGTACACCGCAAACACGTGCGCTGCTCGCGCGCGAGCGCCTTCAACATCTTTCGTTACACACACCGGCAATGCGGCAATGACACGAGGCTTTGGCTTTCCAAGTTTGTCTGCAGCTTCATTAATGGTTGGCACGGTAAGTGTGCGCAATGTTTCGGGGCCGGTACACCACGTGAGCGTTCCTTGAGTCATGGCTGCAGCAAGTCGCAACATCTGTGGCCCAAGTGCGGCAATGACAACTTCGCAACTTTGAGGCTTGCCGATGGTCAGTTCTGCGTGCGTGGTCAATGTCTCGCCTGCAAATGAGACATTTTGATCATGAATGAGCGGCATCAAAATTGAGAGATACTCCTTCATGTGACGCAATGGCTTGTCAAATGACAGGTTCAACATTCCTTCAATGACCACTTGATGGCTGAGTCCGATACCCAAGCACAAACGTCCATCACTTGCCTGGTTCGCAGTTAACGCCTGTTGCGCCAACATCATTGGGTGTCGCGGGTACGTAGGAATAACGCTGGTTCCAAGTTCAATACGAGGAACTTCATGGCCAACTACTGAAAGCGTGCTCAGTGCATCCAGGCCAAAAATCTGTGACTGCCAATAGGATGCAAAGCCATCACGCTCTGCAGCTTTAGCTTCTGCCAGCACTCCGTTTACGGTGCTGTCGTTGTTAGAGCCAAAAATTCCTATGTTCATGCGATTTGTCATGGGACGACAGTAGTTGCCACTGCACCGCCAGGAGCATCTGTGGTCACCGTTTCATTAGGAATTGTTGTTGGCATTGCGTCCAAAACTTTTGAGTCATCGTGGAAAACAGACTCTAAGCACTGACCATTATTGCGGTCGTGTGCAAACTCAAGAGAACGTGCAATCGCAGTTGCAAGAACTAATCGCCCATCTGCTGTCAAGTGAATTCCATCGTTGCCAATCAAACCGTTGTTACGCGCCACTGCCGCCCAGTCAAGCACGGTTACGTTGCCGTATTCATCAGCAACACGCTTGATGATTTCATTGATCTGTAATTGTTTCGGACGAAACTCGGCAGTGGTAAGCACCACGAATGGATTCTGCGAAAGCACATCAAACATTTCGCGCAGCTTCTCTTCGTATGCCGTCATGTTGTCGTCATTGTTGGTGCCAAGAAACACCACCGCAGTGTCCCAACCTTCTTCCCACCTTCGGCCAAGCACTTTTGAGCCAAAACCAATAAATTCTCCTGCTTGTGCTTCTACAGCCACTTGCCAGCCAAGTTTGGTGAGTGTGTTGCACATTTCATTGCCGTAGCGATTTGAAGTCGATGCAAAAATTGAATCGC
>CAITUB010000099.1 GCA_903895515.1 uncultured Acidimicrobium sp.
GTGCAGGACGAACAGATAGTCAACATCGCTCGCGGCGTATTTCTGTTGATCCGCTGTGAGTGGCCGACGCAACCAATCAGTTAAGCGATCGCCTTTGGGAAGTGAGATCTTCAACTCGTTTTGCACTAACGATGCCAGCGACGGCGTCGACATACCGATGAAACCAGATGATAACTGAGTATCAAAAATTCGCTTCGGAATGGCGCCCGATGCATGCTGCAGTACTTCTAGGTCTTGTTGCGCTGCATGAACGACGCATAGTGAATCAGCTTCAAACAGCCTGACAAGCAAAGTCGTGTCCACCGCTAATGGGTCGACAAGTGCTGTGGATTCCCCGATGCGAATTTGCAGCAGGGCGAGCTTTGGGTAATAGGTCTTTTCGCGATGAAACTCGGTGTCTAATGCATATCGATCAGACACGACAACTTCATCAATGAGAGCATTAAGCGCAGCGTCGGTGTCTATCCACATCATTGGGAAACTGGCCTATTCGCCAGCGACGACAGTATTGCCTAGTGCGATCCAGCCTGTGGTTCCGCCAGCAATGTTCACAAGATTGTCGATGTCGAAATCAGCCAAATATTGACAAGCACGCATGCTTCGACCACCCACTTGGCAGATGACGTACACAGTGCCAGCGTGTCGAAATTCATCGACACGATCGTGCACAGTTGACAACGGAATCGAAATTGCAGACGGCACATGACCGGCGGCGAATTCATCGGATTCACGAACGTCAATGAGCAATGCTCCGCTTGCGAGAAGGGGTTCTAATTCGGAAACTGAAATCTCACCAATCATTGTGCTTATCCTATTGTGCGTCTTGAGGCGTATTGACGTTTGTTAAAACATGACTAGCGAAATGTTGGTCGTACACGTTGAGGCCAGTGATGGCTCGATGGATTGCGCGTTCGCCAGATGAGTAGGCCTCAATCATGTGGCTACGTGTTGCTTGGACATTCCAGCAGCTCAGCAGCCAGTGGCGTAAGTGCGGTGGCTGCTCGTCGGTTGCGACTACAACATCGCATTCTCCTTGATTCGCGATCAAACGATCAAAATCGGACGCCATAAAAAATGGAGTATCGCATGGTGCAAACACCACGAAGTCGCTTGATGCATTTTCCAAAACATCGCACATAGCACCGAGTGGCCCGTGTCCTTCGCGACGCCCACTCACTCTCGCAATGCTGACGAAATCGGCGTGATCGACCGGTGGACCAACTACAGAACATTCACCATCAATAGAACCCGAGAGATGATTCAGAACAACAATTCCCATTGGTTTGCCGTCGATGAGATGCAGCAATTTATTGGAGCCAAAGCGTGTGCTCTGTCCTCCTGTGAAAACGAAACCAGAAATACTCGAACCCATAAAAACGGTTATGGTCTGCCGTTCGGATCACATTGCAATAAAAATTGTGAGCACCGCGTGGCTTCATCGGTTTCGCCAATATCTGCAGCTGTGCGAGCGAGACCGTCTAAACAGTTCAGAAAACCATGATTTGTTGGGGCTGACCAACGTACATATCCGCTGCCCTTCCATCCATTGGCTCGCAACGCATCTAAACCGCGATGGTAACCAACGCGGTAAGCCATGTAACTTTCCACGGAATCTCTCGCAACATCTCCGAGCGCCGCCCATGCCGCAAGGTATCGAGGGTGGTTGGCCACTACTCGCGCAACTGCATCTCGTCGATCTCGATCATGCGAGGCAAGAGCTGCGTCTAACGCGGCTTGCAAGGCATTATCAACCGCTGGAAGAACCACGTTTGGGGGTCCGGTCCCTGAAACATTCACAGTAGAGCTCATGAGTTAACCGTATACGAGAAGCAGTTCGGTCTCTGGTTTTGCTGGCAGAATATGTTCATGATTGGAATTTCATTCAATGCCGACAGTGTGCAGAACTACTCGCTTATGGCGATGGGAGGCTCGTTCATCGGATTGTTGCTCGTATTGAAATTTGCTAAGTCCGTAGTGTCAA
>CAITUB010000100.1 GCA_903895515.1 uncultured Acidimicrobium sp.
ACCAAGAAAGAGATGCACGGTGTTGCATGCTTTGCTTCACTTGCTGACTTACCCGGTGTTCCTGACGCCGCATTCGTAGCGGTTAACCGCCACCTCACCTTGGATGCAATATCTCAACTCAGCGCAATGGGCGCTGGTGGAGCCGTGTGTTACGCCTCGGGGTTCGCAGAATCAGGCGATGTCGAACTGCAGGCCGAACTGGTTCGCCGAGCTGGAGAACTTCCTATCCTCGGTCCGAACTGTTACGGATACATCAACGCACTGGATGGCATTGCACTGTGGCCCGATGAGCACGGATGCCGCTCTGTTAAGCAAGGCGTTGGAATCATTTCGCAAAGTGGAAATGTTGGCATCAACCTCACCATGCAGCAACGCGGACTGAACATGGCATACATGGTGACTGTTGGTAACCAAGCAGGCGGTGGCGTTGAAGACGCACTGCAGTCATTTATTGATGACGACCGCGTTACCGCAATTGGCATGTTTATCGAAGCCGTGCGCGAACCCATTCGTTTTGCTCAGCTTGCACAACTTGCTTACAACAAGGGCAAGCGAATTGTTGCGTTGCAAACAGGAAAGTCGGAAGCTGGAGCATTGATTGCCGCTTCGCACACCGCATCGCTTGCTGGAAACCGACAGGCTTACGCAGCGCTATTCGATCGTTGCGCAGTCGCCACAGTAGAAACTCCAACTGAGCTGATTGAAACGTTGAAGATGCTTGACAACGGAGGTGTTCTGAGCGGCTACCGACTTGCATCGCTGTCATGCTCTGGCGGCGAGGCATCGCTCATTGCGGACATGTCGGAATTTACGAACCTGAAATTTGAGCCATTCCCTGCAGAACAAACTGCACGAATTGAAGCAACGCTTACCGAACTTGTACATGTTGGCAACCCTTTCGACTATCACACGTTTATGTGGGGCGATAAACCAGCCATGACCGCAACGTTTGGCGAAACTATGCGCGGTGACCATGACGCAACGTTGTTACTGCTGGATGCCCCACCACGCGATGATCAAGACGCCAGTAGTTGGCTCGTTGCTGCAGAAGCATTTGCTGCAGCGGCACAAGCAACTGGCCGCCGTGCGGTGTGCGTAGCAACCTTGCCCGAATGTTTTTCCGAAAGCATGCGCAACTCCATCATGTCGCTTGGATTAAATGCAGCACAAGGGTTGCGCGAAACTCTCGTTGCCTTAGACCGCACCGCGTGGCTTGGCACTCATTCGCCGATGCCACTTCCAGCGCCCGTTTCAACACCTGGCGCAACTGCGTTGGTTGACGAGGCAAACAGCAAAACCATGCTCGCATCGTGGGGTGTGCCCGTGCCTCAAGGTGCTCGATGCACACGCGATTCTGTGCTTGCAGAGGCTCAGCGAATTGGCTTCCCCATCACGTTGAAGGGCCTTGGCTTGGCGCACAAGAGCGAAGCAGGCGCTGTGGCTGTTGGCCTGCACGATGCCGAGCAACTCACATCAGCACTGTCCGCAATGCCTACTGACATCGCCGAGTTTTTAGTTGAACAAACAGTCACTGGAATTGTTGCCGAGGTACTGGTAAGCATTCGTAGGTCTGCCCCATTGGGCTGGCTCATCACCGTTGGAGCTGGTGGCGTACTGACCGAACTATGGAGAGA
>CAITUB010000101.1 GCA_903895515.1 uncultured Acidimicrobium sp.
GAAATATGAAAACAGAGGAAATTGAAGACGGAGATGTGTGTCCATATTGTGGCGTTCTCGCAATTTTTTTCGAAGGCGAAGATGAATTGGCATGTCCAAGCTGTGGATCTCAATTGTTTAATTCCGCTGTGCCGCATGACATCCTGCCCAACGATCTCGATGATGAAGAGATCGAAATAGTTCGAGCTGAAGAAGCAGACTGGGAAGAAGCCGACCGTACTGACTTTGGTGATCCCGAGGTCGACGGCGATTACTAAGCACGTAGGGGTAGGGTCGGTTTATGAACATTCCCTCAGACAGCAGCGATAAAGAGCAGATATTGGATTTGAACAAAGACGGGCATATTTCCGTTGGCGAAAGCGTTCGCGCAGAAGCCGGACTGTTAAATGAGTTTGCGAAAAAAGCAGGACAGGGAAAAGGTCCGAAGGCATGGATCAATCGAATTCTTGGTCGCGGCTTAGACAAAATCGATAACGACTAACCACAGGAAATTCTTAGGGTTGGCAGCTGCGAAGTTGAAAGGAGTTAAGTGCTCCACAACTACCAACCCAGAACCGCGCCAGTTAGGCAGCGAGAGCAAATGCACTGGCGTGAACCAATGCACCATTGAACGACAAGCCTTGACCTACTAATCGGCTTGAACGCACGTGCTCTTCTACGCCCAGTCCAACACCTGGCTTGCTGATGATCTCTGCCGAGGCAAGTCGGCTTAAGAACTTCAGTGCTGCAGTTGCAGATGGGCGAAGATTCGTTTGGCCTGGTGCGTCAAGCAAAATGCCGCGAACCAGTGCTTCCCAGTTGGCTGCGAGAGCCTCTTGGGTTGCAAAGAGTTCTGCGCTCACAATGCGTGAACCATGTGCAACGACAACACCCTGCTGAGCAGGCAGTGGTCCTCGACGCACCAGATCTTCAATAGCCCGCGCAACGAACTGGTCGCGCTCGGCAAATTGTTCAATATCGCGGAAGTTGGCAGAACCACTGTGCACGCCTTTGAGGCGAAGCTCGTGATCGACTGCTGCCCACACGGCACCTTGGTCCGATCGCTTGTCGCCTCCGCGTGCGAGATTGTCGCGAATACCTTCTGCCTTTGCGCGACGAACGCGGCGGTTTACATATCGATTTGCACGGGTGAATTCACTTCCACCTGACCAACGACCGGCTTCTACACAGCTAACGGGAATGTCTATGGTGGCCCCAGCTGGCACAAGGATGCTTACGTTCACGGTGCGTGTTTGACGGCCGCCATCCAGCACCTGGCCTTCTGGAATGAGAATTGCAGTTGCACCTGAATTGGTGACCTGCAGAGTGGGAACTTCGGCGTTTGGTTTTTCCGAAACGGTTAAACCAGCAGTTGCGCCTGTCGAGAAATTGAATCCAAGGTTTTGGCCGGGCAAATAGACGGGGTAGATGGCAGCACCAAGGCGGTGAATTGGTCGACCGACTGCTGCGAATTCGAGAACTGATACTGACATGGGTAAATCCTTTCGAGTGATTTTTAGGTGATGCTGCTGATACGCACATCGGAGTCATAAGTGTGACGTGCTGGATGTGTCACACATTTGGAAGATGTATGCGTACTAGGAGCATCAACTCACAGAAAGGCTGTTACACGACAGATGAAATACCGACAGACACCCCATCACCTATTCGGTTCCAATTTGCAGGCACGTCCTAAAAACGCAGGCGCAATTTGGCGCACTCTGTGTTGGGTGAACAATCAAGTTGCAATCAGCGGCGATCTCTCCGAATATGACTCCGAGGCATTGGTCCAACTCAATGACTGGGAAAATCAAGGAATTACCGACATCATCGATTTGCGCGGCGAAGGATCGCATAAGGACTTCGTGGCAGAGAATGCACCGCACATCAGGTATCACTGGTTGGGCGTAGATGACGAAGGCGATCGCAGAAGCGATGAATGGTTTGAAGCAATTGAGGCAGCAGCGCAACTGGTGTTGCAAGACCCAAGTCGCAAAGTGGTGATCCACTGTCACATGGGTGTAAACCGAGGTCCTTCGGCGGCGTTCACTGCACTGATCACACATGGAGTCGACCCGATCGAGGCACTTACCCAAATCCGTACAGCACGGCCGGTGGCGGCAATTCTGTACTCCTTCGATGCAGTGCAGTGGTTCGCGCAAAGGCAGGGCAAGTCCGAACAGGAAGTGGCGGACCTATTCCAAGCGGTCTATGACTGGCACGTGGAAAACCCTTTAGATCTGCGGTATTGCATCCAGCAGATTGGTAGTAGGTACGCGGCGTAAATCAGCGGCAGGTCCCAATGTCACACATTTGGGACCTGCGTGCGTATACGAGGTATGACAAACATACCTAACCAAAAAATTACCCACATGTACATCCTTGTCGACCGTTCAGGTTCGATGGAATCAATCGCTAATGATGTAATCGGTGGATTTAACACCACCGTTGCAGATCAGCAAGCAAATGGTCCGGACGCCAAGCTCACGGTCATTCAATTCGATTCGCAAGACCCAGCGGCAGTGATGTGCGCAGGCATTCCAATTTTGGAAATGAATCGTCTTGATCGTTCGACGTATCAACCTCGAGGTGGAACTCCATTGTTGGATGCAACTGGTCTCTTGATCGGTCGTATTCGTGTTGAGCAAGCAGCGAGGGTTGCAAATGGTCTTGCAGAAGAAGACGTGGTGTTCATCACCATTACTGACGGCCAGGAAAACCAGAGTCGTGAATACAACCTTCCGCAGATCACCCAATTAATCAACGAATGCAAGACAGCAGGATGGACGTTTGTCTACATGTCTGCAGACCTCAACGCGTACGCGGACGCAGCAGCGATGGGTTACGACCATGGATCAACGCAACATTTTGCGGCAACAGCAGATGGTGCAGGCAAAGCGTTTACCAGCATGTCAAGGAACATGTCAAACATGCGCGATAAGAAAAGGCGCATGGAGGAATTCAATTCCAGCGAGTTCTTTGAAACTGGGAAGGATGCAGAAGACAATTCATGATGAAGAAACCTGATCGGTACATCATCACTGCAGTGGACAAGGCCGGGGTTTCGACCCCGGTCCTTGCACGTGTGAAGTGTGAAAACAGTTCCGGTTCGTTCGAAAGCGTTTTCCCAGTTGAAGCTGTGCACGGATATGCACGAAACCAGAGGGAAGAGGGTTTCATCGTGAACGTTGAATGGCTATACGAAGTGCCGCAAGAGGCACAAAATTGGTGGGCAGAGTATTTCATTGCTGTAGGAGGCAAATAACAATGTGGGTCTTTACTGAAACAGGATTTGTAAGTGCAGTTCGTAAGCCAGAGGAGCCGAAGTACATCACCGTTCGTGCGCGTGAAAAGCAATCACTTGAAGTGCTTTCAGAGCTGGCAGAAAAGCCAATCATCGAGACGCCGTGCGGGGACTACGCCTATCGCGTGCTCGTTACGGATGAGGTTTTCAAGGCCTGGTTGTCAACTTCGGTCGACATGTTGGACTACGACAACTTCAAGAATCGAGTATGGGACACCCGCGGCGACGAGTTCCATGACGCACTTGCAGCAGTGTGGTCAGCCATGCACAAACTGCAGCAGTAAATGTTGAGCTAGTCGTAGGTGCGTGGGTTTCCAGGGCAGTCTTTGGTTTCGCACCCAAAGTTTCCAAGACCAGGAATCCAACTTCGCGTGCTTTTGCTCCAGTGTTCGTCATTATCCGGGTCACCATCCCAGCCACTGCACTTTGTGCATGGGTAGGGGTCTAGCCAGGATTGAACTGATCCGTCATCCTCTTGGTAGCCGCTACCTTCGCATGCATCACAGATAGTTATGTGCTGATGACATTCATCGCAAAGTTTGGGATGTGAAATGTTCACTTTTAGGCTGCCTTTTTAGGTGCGTTTCCGCCAAACATTGGGCCTAATAGTCCACCAAGGAACTGCGCCTCTTTAACCAGACCATCCAGTAATCCGGTCATGTCCTTCACATGCTCACAACGCATTTCTGCGCCAACAACAATCATGTTGTTATCACACCACACACGAACTCCGACCCGAGTGGTATTCAAACGGTTGAGTTCACGAAGTAATTTCACGTTTTGTGTGGCACTGTGAAGGACGGTTGCTGTTGCGCGAATAATTGAATCGGTTCCATCAAACAACTGAATGCGAACGTTGACGTCTTTGTAGTTTGCTGCAATCAGTCCGTTGTCGTGAACAAGGTGAGAGATCTTCTTCTCTTCTAGATACTCGACGACTTGGGGAAAGTAGATACCTGCTCCATCAAGACGTCGATCAAAATGAATCGTGAACTCATCTGAACTCACTTCTAGGTACTGTCCAATTTCAGAGTTGAATCGGATAGTGATTTCTGAATCCGAGTTGATTGAAAGTCGGTTCATCATGCCGTCAATCATTAAATGCCCCAAAGTGAAACTGCCACTGCCAGTAGTTTCTGCCGGTTGTTTAACCACCGTGTCGGGACAACCGATGTACGACCAGCTGCGCCTCAGTGTGATCGATTTTTTGTCAACAATGACTTGACCAACAGGGGGTTGTGCGAACACAGCCATAAAATCGTCAAGATCGATTGGCATTTCTCCAAGAACACTGCAAATACGTTGGAAGTCGCGGAATTGAATTTTTGCGGTGACGTTTGGTTCTTCAGAAAATGTTTTGAATTCAGGCGTTTTCGTGCTGACCGCCATTTGAATTTCACCGCCGGATGACGACTTCACCGTCGCGGTATCCGCGTTGATGGTGATGCTGCATGTTCCTCCTGCGCTATTAAGTGAAAATGCGCTAATGAGAAGTCGTCCAGGAATGAGGTATGAACCCTCAAACTGGTGATTTTCTCCGGGGATCGTGATCCATGTGTCGCTGCTGTTCATTTGCCATGTGCGAACACCATTGATACACGTAACCAAAATGCCGCGACCTTTGTCTTCCTCGAGTACTGACATACGAACTGCCGACATAACGAGGTCGAGTTCACTTTCTGGGATATCTCCGATATTTACTTTCATGCTTCAACCTTTGTCGTGAACTTCTTCAGGACTTTTACCGGTGTGTATCCAGTTGGGATTGTGTGCATCTCTTCAAATAACAATGCAAGATCGTTGTTCTTCAGGTCGTCAACCTGTGCGGTCGGTGTAATCACCTGAGGTGAATTTGCCTCGGTGAGTTCAGGTGTTGGATTGGTCGCCAACTTCGTTTCGTTGCTCATGGTGTGCTCCTTGCGGGGTCGGTGTGGTCGGTTTTTATCCCACGGGTGGGTCAGAGATAGTAGGCGAACACAAGTTCGCTTGCACGGCATTTTGGTGCCATTTCCATAAACGCACACACTTGTTACAAATGTGCCCGAATTGGCCCTATTCCCAGTCCTGGGCCCAATCGTCCCAGTCCACAACGCTGTCGGCATCGACCTGAGAGGCCGCCTCAACGGTGGC
>CAITUB010000102.1 GCA_903895515.1 uncultured Acidimicrobium sp.
GTAGTTGCACTGTGCTGATGAACGGCGATGCTGTCTGTGCCTGCCTGGTAATGGCAGCGACAGCAGTCGATAGCGAAATCGTCACAGTCGAGGGCATCACCTCCGAATCGACACTGACAGATGTGCAACAGAGCTTCGTCGAAGAGGGAGCCGTGCAATGCGGATTCTGTACACCGGGTCTGATTGTGGCAGTTCATCATCTTCTTGAAAAGAATCCTCAGCCATCCGAGTTTGAAGTTAAGGAAGCCATTTCAGGAAACATCTGTAGGTGCACTGGCTATGGTCGAGTGTTCGCAGCCGTTGAAGCAACCATTCGTTCACGAAATGAAGTGAAATAGTCATGGCAACGTCGTCTGTAGTTACGAAACCTCGAGACATCCTTGGCAATAGTGCGCTCCGCCCCGATGGAGCACACAAGGTTCAAGGAAGTTTCGAATTCACTTCAGATCTGCATGCAGAAAACATGCTGTGGGGTGCAACTTTGCGCTCGCCGCACCCATACGCGAAAATCATGTCAATCGATACTTCATCTGCACTTGCACTACCTGGAGTTCATTGCGTCATCACTGCAGATGACGTGCCGGGTAAATCAACGTATGGCCTGATCAGCAGTGACCAGCCTGTGTTTGCCAGTGACTACGTGCGGTACATGGGTGAGCCAGTCGCAGCCGTTGCTGCCGACCATCCAGAAACCTGCCGACGCGCTCTCACGCTCATCGTTGTTGTCTACGAGGTTCTTGCGCCTTTAACTAATCCTGAAGATGCAATCGCAGGATCGTTTGAACCAATTCATCCAGACGGCAATGTCATTCGTCATCAGCGAATTATCCGAGGCGATCAGAACATCTCTGGGCCAATTGTTGTCGAGGGCGAATACGTCATTGGAATGCAGGATCAGGCGTTTCTTGGCTTAGAGGCTGCACTTGCCATCCCCGATCCAGATGGACTTGGTTTACACCTGCACGTAGCAACTCAGTGGTTGCATGAAGACCTCACACAAATATCTGCGTGTCTCTCCCTACCTGCAGAAAAGATTCGGCTGACGCTTGGTGGTGTTGGCGGCGCTTTCGGTGCGCGCGAAGACATCAGCCTGCAAGTGCACTGTTGTCTGCTTGCGCTGAAAGCCGGTCGTCCGATCAAAATGCAATACAGTCGCGAAGAAAGCTTCTTTGGGCATGTGCATCGTCATCCCGCAACCATTTTTATGCGCCATCACGCCGATGCAAACGGCAAGATCGTGAAGATCGACGCACGATTCGTATTCGACGGTGGTGCGTACACCAGCACATCGCCTGCAGTACTAATCAACGGCATTACACATACGCAGGGTCCGTACAAATGCGATAACGCAACCGTCGATGGATATGCGGTCCGAACGAACAATCCCCCATGTGGCGCAATGCGTGGATTCGGCGTGGTTCAGGCCTGTTTCGCTCACGAATCTCAGATGGACAAGATCGCTGTTGCTGTGGGCAAATCCCCTGTCGAAATTCGTCTTCTCAACGCCATGGTTACAGGCGACCCTCTCATCACCGGTCAGATCATGGAAAGCGTTGCACCAGTTGCTCGTTGCATTACCGAAACCGACGCCATTCCCCTGCCAGCGCTTATGGGTGAAACTGTGAACGATCTTTCACTCCCAGGTGGCAGTGGACTAACGGCATCACGTTCACATATCGTCCGCGGAATTGGCTGGGGTGTCTCCATGAAGAATCTCATGTACAGCGAAGGATTCGACGACTTTGCCACCGCGCGTTGCACTCTGAAAGACGGAGTTGCTTCTCTCAAATTTGCAACCTCAGAAGTTGGTCAGGGTTTCGTCACACTTGCTCCGCAAATTGCTCGATCAGTGCTTGGAGTTGATGAAGTCATTCTTGAACCCATTGATACTCAAATTGGCTCAGCTGGTTCGACGTCTGCATCTCGCCAAACCTGGATGAGTGGAGGCGCAGTCGATGGAGCGTGTCGACTCGTTCGCGAACGACTCTTCCATCATGTCGGAAAGCAGCACAGCATTGATCCCCTCCGCTTAGTCATCGACGGAACCGATGTCATAGACCAAGTCGGAACGTTTCGAATTTCTGTTGCCGAGGCATCGGATGGAATTGAAATAAGCGAGACTTTTGAGCATCATCACCGAGCAACCGAAGAACTCGACGCTAACGGTCAAGGCAATTGCCACACCGCGTTTGCATTCGTTGCTCATAGGGCTGTAGTCGACGTAGACCCAGAACTTGGCCTAGTGAAGGTGGTTCAAATTGCCACCGCTCAAGACGTTGGCAGGGTGCTGAACCCTCTTTCGGCGATTGGTCAATTAGAGGGCGGAATTGCCCAAGGTCTTGGCCTTGCTGTTATGGAAGAAATCATTATGCAAAACGGCAAGGTACGCAACCCAAGCTTCACCGACTATCTACTTCCAACAGCTCTAGACGCACCAGATGTCGTTGCTGTGATGATCGAAGAATACGAACCACAAGCACCACTTGGCGCTAAGGGCATCGGAGAACCACCGTGCATTTCAGTAACTCCGGCAATCGTCGCTGCTATCCGAAATGCAATTGGTAAAAACATCGAGCGCATTCCTGTGCGCCCGCAAGACATTTGTCTTTAGTCTGATTCAACTTTCAGCAACGTAGCCACGACTGAACCGATTTCTCCAGGGCGTACCGGCTTGGCTGGCTCGCTGAGGTTGAAGTTTGGCTCGTCATAAATGACGTCAAATTTCATGCCGCGACACAACGACGTCGTTGTACGACGCATTGACTTGTCGATCAGTGAAATGACCGTTCCCTTCATGCCAGCACGACCGGTTCGACCGGAACGGTGGATGTAATCCTTTGGATCTTCAGGCATGT
Organism: uncultured Acidimicrobium sp.; assembly: GCA_903895515.1. Taxonomy (GTDB): domain Bacteria; phylum Actinomycetota; class Acidimicrobiia; order Acidimicrobiales; family Ilumatobacteraceae; genus UBA3006. Next base: position 2,856 of record CAITUB010000102.1, read on the forward strand.
CAAAGTGAACGACGACTGGAACCGCATCGATGTGAATACCGCGTGCTGCAACATCTGTCGCAACCATGACGGTTGCCTTACCGCGGCGAAATTGCTCAAGTGCCTTTTCGCGCTGTGCTTGACTGCGGTTGCCGTGGATAACACACGTGTTGATACCCATCGATTCGAGATTTCCTGCAAGACGATCTGATCCATGCTTGGTACGACAGAACACAATTGCCCGTTCATACTGCGTGGCGATTTCTGCCAATACTTTCGTGCGGTTATCGCGTGATACGTTCCAGAACAAGTGATCAATCTCTCCAGCGTTTTCTGCAGTAGCAACTGCGTGTCGCTTTGGCGAATTCTGGAATTCACGAATCAACATGTCGATATCGCCATCTAGCGTTGCCGAGAACAGCAAGGTTTGACGATTCGTCGTTACCGAGCGCATGATGCGCTTCACTGCTGGCATGAATCCCATGTCGGCCATACGGTCTGCTTCATCGATAACTGCTACGGCAACTGCACCTAGATCGAGGTCGCGACGCTTGATGAGATCTTCGAGACGACCAGGAGTTGCAACAACAATGCTTGAGGCACGTGCAGCTTTTACCTGAGGTCCGTATCCAGCGCCACCGTAAACAGCCGACACGCGAATGTCACTGCCTCCGCACAACAACGAGATTTCCTTTGCGACCTGAGCAGCAAGCTCACGAGTTGGTACGAGCACCAAACCTGTTGGGCGACCTGGACGACTCTTTGTTACCTTCACGGCAATCGCAATACCGAATGCCAGGGTCTTTCCCGATCCGGTAGGCGCTTTTCCGCAGATGTCGTTTCCTGCAAGTGCGTCTGGCAATGTTGCTTCCTGCACAGGGAACGGAGCTTCAATTCCGCGTGAAACTAATCCACTAATAATGTTCTTGGGCACGCCAAGTTCTAACCATGTTTTCGTCATGAAAATATCCTCGATCTGTATGTGTTGGGGGGTCCTCAGGTATGTTCCTGTGGTTGTGAAGGGCTAGCGACCCAACACACGACGCAAATAGTCGTTTGTGAACACACCCTCGGGATCGAGTTGGTTCCGAACTTCAATAAAACGCTGATATTCAGGATACAGGCTAGAAATGTCGTTCGCATTGAGATTGTGAATCTTTCCCCAGTGCGGCCTGCCCTCGTACTTACGCAAAATCATCTCCACTGCAGAGAAGTATTCGCCATACTCACAGCCTTTAAACATATGTACGGCTATGTACGCACTACGTCTTCCGGTCGAAGTGGACAAAGGAATGTCATCACTCCCCGTGCAGCGAACCTCAACAGGGAAACTGATAGTGAATCCGCGATCTTCGACCATCTGCATGACTTCTTGAAGTGCTGGAACGAGCGAATCTAGAGCGATTGAATATTCCATCTCATAAAACTTCACCAACCTTTTGCTACTGAATATGCGGTGACTTACGTTCACATATTCAACGCGACCCGAAGATGGGATGATCGTTGCCAGCTTTGGTATCAACCGCGGAAACAAACGACCGATTCGACACAACATGCCAAAGGCATAGTTTTCAAGGAACATTTTGTTGTACCAAGTGGCAAACCTGCTCGGCGAGTCGATTGCGTCTGTGCTGACATTATTTGCTTTAGTGAGTGCCCATTTCGTGTGCGGCACCCAGTAAAACTCGAAGAAATCATTGTCTTCGATCAATTGCGGGAAATTGTTCAGGACATCAGAGATTCGCATGGGTTGTTCTACTGCTCGCAAATTAAATGCAGGCACCACCCTCAACGTCACTTCGGTGATCACGCCAAGCGCACCGAGCGACACTCGCCCACAATGAAACACCTCTGTGTTTTGATGCGCATCACACACGAGGATGTCTCCGAGAGCGGTGACTAATCGAAATGCATGCATCTGAGCTGCGAGACCAGTCCTCTGCAGTCCAGTCCCATGTGTTGATGTGGAAAGAGCACCGGCAAGTGTTTGGTAGGTAACATCTCCAAGATTTGGCATTGATAGCTGGTGTAACTCCAACTGAGCATTCAAATCGCTGAGCACGATTCCCGCTTGAACACTGACCAAGCCATTCACATGGTCAACATTCACAACGCTATTCAAACGAGTGAGATCAATCATCACTTCGTCTGGAACAGCAATTCCTGTGAAACTATGTCCAGACCCAACTACCTTGACGCGTTGTTTGTTGTTCACCGCGCGCTTGACAACCTCACAAACTTCGATTTCCGAAGATGGGTTTTCGATGATTACCGGACGCGACTTTTGGTTTCCGGCCCAATTGGTCCAAGTAGGCATAGTCACTACTTTATGGTGTCGAAGAGGGGACTTGAACCCCTACGCCCTTTCGAGCGCCAGCCCCTCAAGCTGGTGCGTCTGCCAATTTCGCCACTCCGACGTGGTACTAAATTTTACCTGTGATCCCGCCTGCTCAGGCGAGAAACATTCCCAAAGCAACAACTGTCAACACCCAAATGAGAGCGAACACTGTTGTGATGCGATTCAAGTTGCGCTCAGCAGCAGCCGAACCCAGCGCTGCTCCTCCGCCACCACCAAACATGTCACTTAAACCACCACCGCGACCGCTGTGGAGCAAAACTCCAGAAACTAGCGCTATCAGCGATAAAACGTTGATGACAATGGTGACGATGGTGATGAGATGACGCACGGGTAAATCCTACCGATTACAAGCTTCAACGACTATTCAGGGAAATGGCAAGCCGATTGTTGTCCTGTAGAACGGACCACCAATTGAGGCTCCTCAACAGCACACAATTCTGTTGCTTTCCAGCAGCGAGTTCGGAATCGGCAACCAGTTGGAGGGTTTACTGGAGATGGCACGTCTCCCTCAAGCATGATTCTGTGACGGGATCGCTCAATTTTAGGATCAGGCAGCGGAACAGCCGAGAGCAACGCTTTCGTATAGGGGTGTGAAGGATTTCTGTACACCGCGTCTTTATCACCGATTTCGACGATCTTTCCCAGATACATCACCGCCACTTGATCTGCAATATGGCGGACAACGGAAAGATCATGAGCAATGAACACATACGACATTCCGAGGCGTTTCTGTAGATCTCCGAAGAGGTTCACCACGCCGGCCTGGATGCTGACGTCTAGCGCAGATACTGGTTCGTCCAACACGATCAACTTCGGATCTAAAGCAAGTGCACGAGCAATACCAACACGCTGACGTTGACCGCCAGAGAATTCATGAGGGAACCGTTTCGCATGATCGGTGGACAGGCCTACAAGATCGAGCAACTCAGCAACTTTGTCCTGATGGTTCCCACCAACACCCTGAACGACGAGTGGCTCGGCAATGGAACTTCCAACTGTCATCTTTGGATCTAGTGACGCAAATGGGTCTTGAAACACAATTTGCATTTGTCGCCTCACGTGGCGCAACTCTTCAAAACTCATCTTTGTCAGGTCTTCACCTTCGAAGATCACTTCTCCCGAAGTTGGTTGGATGAGTTGCAGAACCGATCTTCCAACCGTTGTCTTTCCCGAGCCCGACTCGCCAACCAAACCGAGAGTTTGTCCTACCTTCACGTCAAAGGACACATCGGCCACTGCTTGAACAATGCGTTGAGTCTTTCGAATTCCGGTGTTGGCTCGCAATTCAAAGTTTTTAACGAGGTTGCGAACGCTCAGCAACACTTCAGCATGGCTATTCGTCACGACCGACCCCCGATGCGCAGATCAACGGCTCGAATACACGATGTTTGCAAATCATCAAAAGGTTGAAGCGTTGGAAGTTCGGCGTTGCAGGCGTCAATCGCAAACTCGCATCGTGGAGCAAAACCACATCCTGATGGTGGTGCAAGCATATTTGGAGGGAAACCCGCAATCGGCTGCAATCTGTCGGCGCCTTCGTGTGGAAGTGAAGACAGGAGCCCACGCGTATACGGATGACTTGGATGGTCGAAAATCGATTGCACGGGTCCACTTTCAACGTTGCGACCCGCATACATCACATTCACGCTGTCGGCTACACGCGCAATAACGCCTAAGTCGTGAGTGATCAATACGACTGCAGTCCCAAACGTTTGTTGAACTCGCTGAATTACTTCAAGAATTTGTGCTTGAACCGTGACATCGAGAGCCGTAGTTGGTTCATCAGCTATCAACACCTTTGGGTTATTGGCAATCGCCATGGCAATGACTACTCGCTGACGCATTCCACCGGAGAATTCGTGTGGATATTGACGTGCGCGATCATTCGGTTGTGGAATACCCACGATTTCGAGCAGTTCAACTGCGCGTTTTTCAGCATCGTGAGTGTTCATGTCTTGATGAGACTGAATCATTTCCACAATCTGATCGCCAACACGATGAACGGGGTTTAAAGCTGAGAGTGGGTCCTGGAACACCATCGCCAAGGAGCGACCACGAACCGAGCGGATCGCCTTCTTTTTCGCTCCGATCAATTCAATGCCATCGAGCTTCACGCTTCCAGTGATCGTTGCACTTTGCGGTAGCAAACCCATAGCGGCGAGAAACGAAACCGACTTTCCTGAACCTGATTCACCTACGACACCAAGTATTTCTCCAGGTGCTACATCAACGTCAACACCGCGAACCGCGCGCAGCTCGCCCATCTGCGTGCTGAAGGTGACTCGAAGGTCGCGGATCTGCAGGATCGAATCTGACATCACTTACCTGCATCCATTCGAGGATCAGTTGCGTCGCGCAGCGCATCACCAATGAAGTTGATACACAAGGAGATGACAACGAGCACGAGACATGGGAAAAGCGCTATCCACCAAAAACCCGTTTGCACCGCTCCCTTAGCTTGACCGACCAGCAAACCAAGCGACGTCGCCCCTGCGCCAGGCTGTGGACCATAGCCAAAGAATGACAATGTCGCTTCGCCGGATATTGCACCTACAACCGAGAAGGTAAGCGCCACCATGATCGGACCAATGGAATTTGGAAGCAAGTGTCGCTTAATGATGTACGCACGCGAAGCACCAGATGCGCGTGCGGCTTCGATGAACTCTCGCTCCTTCAAAGCAAGAACTTGACCACGCACAATTCTGGCGACGCCCATCCATCCAAAAAAGGAAAGCAAGAAAATGATGAATCGCAAAGAGCTGACATCGCCGATGATGTAGGTCAACCATTTGATCGAACCAAACATGTTGCGAACGACCAACAGGGCAACCAAAAAAGGAAATGCCAGAAACAAGTCGGTAATGCGCATAACGACATCATCAAAACGCCCACCTCGGAATCCAGCGACCGCTCCAACAACGCAGCCAACAAATACCGAAATGAATGCGCTGAAAAGACCGATAAGTAGTGACACTCTGGTCCCGTAAATCAGTCTGCTGTACAGATCTCGACCGATATCATCCGTGCCCAACCAAGCGAGTTTTGAAGGTGGAAGATATGAGTTTGGTGGTGCTTTAACCGACTGGTTAACCCCATACCGGGCTGTGAGTGGAGACACGATCACAGCAAGTACGAGAAAACTCAGAATAGCTGTGCAGATCAATGCGGCCTTGTGACCGGCAAAACGCCTCCACGCCATTTGGCGAGGGCTGAGGGAAACTAACGGTTCATCAATCAAGACGAATCCTCGGATCAAGAACTGCATATGAAATGTCTGCGAGCAGATTGAACAGCAACACTGAGGCAACAATAATGACCATCAACGGCATCAACAGTGGGAAGTCACCGTTTCCAAAAGCACTCAGGAAGTACTTGCCCGTACCTGGATAATCGAAAATATTTTCGGTGATGATGAGTCCACCAACAATGGCGCCGATATCCAGCGCCGCAATGGTGATGACAGGAATGAGAGCATTGCGAACTCCATGCCGCATCAAGATACGAAACTCACTAAGACCTTTTGAGCGCGCTGTCCGCATGTAGTCGGAATTCAATACATCAAGTAGCGACGACCGCATGTACCGGCTGTAAACCGCTATCACCTGAATGGCAACGACAACAGTTGGAAGCGCCATGTGCTTGATCATCAACACCAAATCGAATCCATCTTGACCTGGTGGATATACACCCGATGTTGGAAACAATGAGTTTCCAAACCACTTGCTCCAATAGACAGCGAATACCAACTGCAACAAGATCGCCGAGATATACGGCGGTACCGAAATACCGACGAAAGCAACAGTGTTAACCGCCACGTCGCGCTTTCCGCCTGGCCGCAGGGCGGCGAAGATTCCTATTCCAAGACCTACCGAAACTCCCACAGCCGTTGCTGCGATTCCTAACCTCGCGCTATTGGCAATGGCATCTTTCAGTTCTGGCCACACTTCGCGGCTTCCCTTGATGCTTCGTGGCCAGTTAAACGTAACGAAATTCTTAAGCCAACTGAAATATCCGGTGACATAGTTCGAACCGAGACCATTCAATTTTTTGTACTGCTCAATTTTTGTGTGCGTTGCACGAGGGTTCGACCGCATATAGCTAGCAAGAGGGTCCGTACCCATTCTTAGTGCGATGTACACCAAGAACGTAACGAGAAGCAATGTTGGTATTGCCCAAGCAGAACGACGGAGCGCGAATCGAAACATTGTTGCCCTCCCTCTCGTCCTTTAACGAAACAATTACACCTTAATTATGCAGACGGTGCGCGACCCGAACCAAATGGAACGAGTCGCGCACCGTACATGCGTACAAGTGAACTAATTAACTAGAGAACCGCTACTACCGGTTCGCCGGTCAACAAGTTGGTTACGACGTACTTGCCGTCGTTTGTGGTGGTGAATGCTCCTGGGCTGACAGGGAATGCTGTCGTCCATACCATCCACGAAGAGTTTGCACACTCCGTGATTGGGTTGAGGCACTCTGGCCACTGCTCTGCACCGATGACAATCTTGCCGTCACCGTCAACGTCGGTCCACTGGTGGAAGTTAATGAACGCCTGGTAGTTGTTCAATTCTCCATCAACAGGTCCGCCAACTTTGTCTGTGCGCCAGAAACCCGACTTCGGGAACTGGAACAATGGCAAGAGGACATGATCCTCGGCCATCAAACGAAGTGCAGCCTTGATGTTGTCGGCACGCTTTACTGTGTCAACTTCAACGTCTGCATTGTGGAGCAAGTCTGAAGCTTCAGCATTGCACCAACCCTGTGTGTTCTGTCCAACGTTGCCATTGGCATCGGTTGGGATCTGGTCACACACAAATGACGAGGTGAGGTACGCAGGATCCGGTGGAGCCGTGCTGATGTACATCGCCAAGTCGTAGTCGAGTGCTGGCAAACGCTTCTGGAAGTAACAAGCTGCGTCGCAGTTATCAGCCTTAACGTTGAATCCTGCTGCTTGCAGCAATGGAATCAAGTAAGCCTGGGTGCTTTCGCGGCGGGTGTTACCTGTGTTGATCACCCAACGAATTACTGGCGCAACGCCATCCTTCGCCCAGAAACCAGCATCATCTTTTTTCCAGCCTGCATCTTCCATGATCTTTGCAGCGCCTTCAGCGTCATAGCTACCTACGAACTCATCGCCTGCGCAGTAATCACCAGGGGTGATTGGACCACACTGCAACAATGTTCCTGTTGGAGCAATTGGAGTGTAGATCTGAGCGAACAATGCATCGCGGTCAATTGACTTTGAGAATGCTTCACGGAAATTGTCGTCTGCGAAAGGTCCGCACTTCTGGTTGAAGTAGAACGCTTCGTAGTCGCCACCAAATTGAACTGATGAAGTGATGTTGTCTTGTGCAACAGCTTCTTCGATTCCCTGGTAGTACTGCGGATAAATGAAGTCAACGTCGCCGGCCTTGATTGACGCGATTTCAGTGTCGCTGTCTGCCTTTGGAACCATGACAACCTTTGGTGAAACAGCCTTATCGGTGCCCCAGTATGACTCGTTAGGAACATAGACGATTTGGTCCTTGCTCCATGACTGCATCTTGTATGGACGACCCGAGAAAGGAATCATGTCTGCGAAGTCACCCGAAACGTCAGCAGTATTTTCTACTGATGCTGCCTTGATGAGACCTGAGAACAAGCCCTTGTACGGTGCGTATACAGCCTTCAACGTAACAACAACTTGCTTGTCGCTTGTTCCGGCTTCTACTGAAGTCACTTGGTCATAGCCAGTTGTTGACAATGAACCAGGTGTGTTCAACGATGCATCCCAAGTTGCCTTGAAGTCTGCAACAGTGATTGCCGAGCCATCTTCCCACACTGCTTCTGGAGCAATGTCGTACGTAATGGTCATTCCTGCACTGGTTGATGCTGGTGCTGTGTAGTCGTAGGCACGTGTTGCACAAGCATCAAGGCTTGTGAACGCTGCACCTTCGTTGCTGGATGAACTGCCACCGCAAGCTGCCACTACTAGTGACAACATTGCGAAGCCAGCAACAACTCCAGCGAGTTTGTTGGTTTTCTTCACTCTCGACCTCCCCGTCGATTAGGTGGGTGTTACCCCAATTGGGTCGGGACAAGGAGTCCCGACATGTGGAGTAAAGGCTACTAGCGCCTGAGAGGCAGCACTATCGAGATCGGTATTGCACGATTCGGGCAAATTCAGATGGGTCAAGGGATGCCCCACCCACCAAAGCCCCATCGATATCAGGTTGGGCCATGATCTCGGCGATATTGGCTGCCTTTACGCTTCCGCCATACTGCAAGCGAATCGCGCTTGAAGCTTTTTCACCCGACACTTCAAGCACCTGGGCCCGGATGGCTCCGATGACAGCCTGGGCATCCCCTGCCGAAGCGGTCCGACCGGTACCGATAGCCCAAATTGGTTCATACGCAATCACCATGTTGCACACCTGCTCCACGGTTCGACCAACGAGTGCCGCACGAACCTGACCCATCACCTTTTCCGTGGTCTTACCGGCTTCGCGCTCTTCAAGCGTTTCACCAACGCACACAATTGGATACATGTTCAATTTCTGCACTGTCGTGATCTTTTTCGACACGTCAGCATCTGTTTCGCCGAAAATTTCACGACGCTCACTGTGACCGACAATGACGTATTGCACACCAAGCTTGGCAAGGAAAGCGCCAGCGACTTCGCCGGTGAAGGCTCCTTTTTCTTCCCAGTGACAATTTTGCGCACCCAGATGAATACGCATTTCATCTGCATCAATGAGTGTCTGCACGCTACGAATGTCGGTAAATGGAGGATGAACGGAAACATCTACAGCACTGAAATCATCTTTGGTGAGTAGGTATGCAAGTTTTTGCAAACTCTGAATCGCTTCAAAGTGATTGTTGTGCATTTTCCAGTTGCCGCTAATCAGCGGTTTGCGATAAATAGTGCTATCTGGCATTTGGTGCTCCTCGCAGTGCGGCAAGACCAGGAAGGTCGCCAAGTTCTAAAAATTCGAGCGATGCGCCGCCACCAGTTGACACATGATCAACGTCATCTTCTAGTTTGAATTGAGCGAGCGCAGCGGCAGAGTCTCCTCCACCAACAACAGTGAACGCTTTGGTGTCGGCAACAGCTTGAGCAACCGTCTTTGTTCCCGATGCA
>CAITUB010000103.1 GCA_903895515.1 uncultured Acidimicrobium sp.
ACGATGAAATGCAACCAAGTCTGCAACGTTGAGATCAGTCATCACATCACCGTTGGCAACAATAAATGTGCCAGTGATACCCGCTGCACGAGCGGCAAACCCGATTGCCCCAGCAGTATCGAGCGGTGTTGACTCGACGGCGTACGTCATTCGAACATCGCCACACATATTGTTCGGGAATTCGGCAAAGAATGGTTCGGGTTTGAATCCAAGCGCCAACACAACATCGGTCACGCCACCTTCGGCAAGGCGATTGATGAGTCTGCGGATCATCGGCACGTGCGCAACAGGTAGCAATGGTTTTGGAATGGCGTACGTCAGTGGCCTCAGCCGAGTACCAAAACCTCCAACGAGCACGACTGCGTGCATCGCGGGTGAACTATCCCTGATAGTCCGCGAGGGAATCTGCAACAGCAGGACGAGGTACTTCTACTCCGTCTGGAGCAAACGACAGCACCACCGTCATCTGGTTATCAATCTTCACACCACCGAAGCTGGCAATCGACAACTTTGATGCTGACGAGCCGCTCTCCCAAACATTGACGCTGATTTTCGCATCCTTGTTTGCACACTTCGTATCGGTTTCAGAGATTTTTGTTCCATCAGCGAGCGTGATCGAGTCATCGGTAACTGTCATTCCGTATAAGCCGAAAATGGTGTCGAGTTTTGCTTTGCGCTGACCAGCAAGTGCTTGTGGCATCCAACCAATGATTCCGTCAGCGATAATCGCTGCTGGAGCATCTGTCGTAACTGCCGCAAACTTGTCTGACGGATTAAGCGTCGCTGCATCTGGTTGCTTCAAGTCGGTAGCGAGTGCATCGCAATTAAAAAACGCAAACGCTGTTGCGTACTTTTGATCGGCGGTAACCGTTGCATCAACTGCAGTTCCACCCTGTCGCGCATACGCAATGAGCACTGCACCGAGTACAACGACAGCGAGTACTACGGTTGGGAAAACTGACCCACCCTGAAAGCGGACCTTTTTGCCTTTGCCCTTTTCTGCAAGACGGGCGATTTTTTTTGCTGATGATGTGCGTGCCACGAGGACTAGAGGTTATCGGTTAGCGAGGAAAATTGCCTCGTACTGGGCAGCCACCGATGCAGGTGATGCATGGGTTTCTACCCATTTTCGACCACTTGCGCCCATCACTTTGAGGCGTTCTCGATTGCTCACCAATTGACCAAGGGCCTCAATAAATGCCGGGGTGTTATCTGGCTCAACAGCGACGCCCGCCCCAGACTGTTGCAACATATTTGGAATTTCGGTGTTGAGGTCAATGGCCGCAAGCATCGGTCGGCCTGCGGCAAGTATTGAGTACGACTTTGAAGGAACACTCACCGAAGCGAGCCCAGAGCGCAATGGCACAAGATGAATATCTCCCGTAGCAAGCACTTCGCTTAATCGCTCAATCGGTTGATAATCACCGAAATACACGTTGGTCAGCGGTGCGCAATCTTCTTGCAGTTTCTTGCGTGCCGCCCCATCGCCATTGATGACGAAGGCAACTTCAGGGAACTTGGCAGCTGCGTCGGTCACCAAATTCAATGATTGCGAGAAACCAACATTTCCGGCATACATCACTACCAACTGATCGCCGATGCCAAGCTCATTGCGGTAAGCGGTCATCCTGTCTTGTGGAGTGATCGCGACTGTGTCGACAAAGTTTGGAACGACGTGCAATCGATCGTGATATTTCGCATCGATCTTGTTCGCGATATTGGTTCGTAGGTCTTGCGAGAGCAATACCACTGCATCTGACCGGTGGTAGCTGACGCGCTCTAGCCATTTCGCTGCAGCGATAATTTTCTTGTTTGAAATTGCGCCGGTCTGAATTGCGGCGTCTGGAAACACATCCTGGATGTTGAACACCAACGGTGCGCGACGAATGATTTTGGTAAACCATCCCGTCAGTCCGAGTGTGAGCGGAGGAGACATTGCCAACACTCCGTCCACCTTGAACGGAAATCCGTCTGCATGCACACTGCGGATTCCAACTGCGTAGCTAAACGCAAGAAAGCCAATTGCGCGACGCAATAAATTTGATTTCGATTTTCCTGGAAATGGATGCACCCGAATGATCGAACCCCACTCAGTTTTTTCGGTGCGCCACAACCTGCCGCCCCAACCCGGTTCAATCGCATGATTGCGATACCACGGCAAAGACGTAACCACATGCAGTTCATGTCCACGTGCTGCAAGCTCTGCCACAATTCGCGTCATCACCACTCCAGTTGGCGCTAAATCTGGAGCAAAGTGTGGGCACAGCACCACAAGCCGCAGTTTGTTACTGCTCATCGTTGAACCGTCGCAAGAGTTTTTTCATAGGCCACTACCAAGTCTTGTGCTGACTTGGCCGAAGTGAATTCTTCGGCACGTAGTAAACCATTTTTTACCAGTGTGGATCGTTGCAGACGAACTGAGTTCAACGCGCCAGCCCACGCTTCAGAGGTAAGCGGAAGGACAAGACCGCCATCGCCAATTACTTCGGGAAGCGATGCACAATCACTTGAAATGACCGGAGTCCCAAGCGCCATTGCTTCAAGTACCGGCGCACCAAAACCTTCGTACTTGCTTGGAAAAACTAACGCTTCTGCCATTGCTATTAGCCCGTCGCGATCGGCCGCGTTAACGCGTCCCGAACGAACGACCTTGTTCGAGATCTGCAACTCGGCAATCAGCGATTGAATGTGCAACTCTGCCAGGCCATTGCCACCGACCATCACCAACTTCACATCCTCATTGCGCCATTCATTGGCAACTAATCGCAAAAGAAATTCGTGATTCTTGTGCGGGTGCGTAATTGCCGGAATCAATAAAATTCGAGCACTCCCGAGATTAAAACGAGTGCGTAATTCCGCTTCTGCAGTTTTATGCACACCGATTGCAGGCTCTAGGCCATGCCGAATTACTGCGGTACGAGCGCGTTCAATTCCAAAATGTTGCTCAATGCCTTCGCGCACATAATTACTCGGCGCTGCGACTACCGATGCACGACGGATCGCCGACGGAACCCTGTTCTTCAGATAGCGCAACTTCACAGCGCTGAAATACTCGGGGTACGTCAAGTACTGAACATCGTGAATAGTCAACAGGGTCGTCGAGTTGCCCCTGCTTGGAATGGTTCCGCCGCCGTGGTGCACCACGTCTGCAGATTTCGTTTGAGATGCAAGCCAAGTATTTTCTAACAACACACGAAATTCTCGACTCGTGCAGCGTGAAGGTGCTCCAACAATGCGTATTGCAGACGCGAGGTCTTGGTGCGCAGTCGAAAACCCCTTCGGCGCGTACACCGTCACATTAAACGGAGCTTCAATTTCCACAAGACCACGTAATTGACGAACGAAGTACTCCTCGCTACCACCAACAGCGCCAGGCACACACCACAGCATGTTTACTGCGATGTTGTGCTGAGTTGCACTCATCCAGCAACCACTTCGTCGTAAGCAGCAGCCGTTAACTGTGCCGTGTGATTCCATGTTGCAAGTGCAGCTCGCTGCAAACCACGCTGTGAAAGTTGTGCTCGATCTGCGAGGGCCATGCGAATACCATCGCGAATACTTTCGGAACTGCGCGGGTCAACAAGCACCGCAGCACCACCTGCAACTTCTTCCGTCGAGATCAATTCACTCGTGACTACTGGAGTGCCTTGCGCCATCGCCTCAAGCACTGGTAAGCCAAAGCCCTCCCACAACGATGGATACGCCATCACGCTGGCCGCTGCATACAATCCACCAAGGAACCGCTCTTCAACGTGCCCCAAGAATTTCACGTTGTCACTCGCTGCAACGGAAATATCGCCCCAACCTTGCGCCCCAGCGACAACGAGCGGAGGCAAATCTGGTTGTCCGCTTAAGGCTTCAACCAACTTGGCCAAATTCTTTCGCGGTTCGAGCGTGCCAACAAACAAAATAAATTCACTTGGCAGGTTGAATGCTGCGCGAACCTGTGCAACATGGTCTTCACTTGCGCGCTCAGACCTCACGCCAAGAGGAACAAAGCGCACTCTGTCAGGTGCAAATCCGGCCTCTAGACAATCGTTCACCGTGACCGTCGAACTGCATAGCAACATATCGGCGCGCTTTTTCAGCACTTTCAGGCTGCGAGCAAATACTGCATTTCCGCGGCGCGTAAAAAAGTCCGGATGATGCAGAAATGCAAGGTCATGAACCGTTGAGACCATCTTTGCTTTAGTCGCAAATGGAATGATGCTGGTGTTGTGCAGAACATCGATGTCGCTCAACACTCGCTCTACCCGTGGCTGCCGTAGCCGAAGTGAAGCTTCATAGAGCAGTGGACCAGAAATGGGTAGCCCCGCTACATCGATAGAAATGTCAAACGTGACTTCGGAATCCTCGCCATGTCGACCAGAAACACCCAACAAGTCAACGTCAGGGCGCACTACCGGCATCGCACGAGCAACCTCAATTGCTGATACAGCCGTGCCTCCAGGTACGCGGTGCCAGCACTGCTCAAGTGTGTAGGCGACCCGCACGCCTTCCATTGTGCCAACTCTGTATCGTTATTGGCATGACTTCACCCGTAACGCTTGCCTACTGGGCAAATCGAACGGTCGTGGTAACTGGTGGAAACGGATTCCTCGGTTCAAAAGTGGTGGCCAAATTGCGCAACCTTGGCGCAACGGTTGTCGCTCCTCGACAGAAGGAAGCCGATCTCACGCAAGTTGGTGTTGCAGAGCAATTGTTCCGCCAACACTCACCAAGCCATGTCATTCACTTGGCTGCCCGCGTTGGTGGAATTGGTTACAACCAAGTTGCACCAGCACAGTTGTACCTAGACAACCTCATGATGGGCACACACACCATCGAAGCAGCACGCGCAGTTGGAGTTGAAAAAACTGTGCTCCTCGGCACAGTGTGCTCGTATCCAAAATTCACACCTGTCCCTTTTCGCGAAGAATCGCTGTGGGACGGATACCCAGAAGAGACAAACGCTCCGTATGGAATTGCAAAAAAGGCCATGCTCATTCACGCACAAGTAAACGAAGCACAGTACGGGCAACATTTTGCGTTTGTCATTCCAACGAACTTGTATGGACCTGGAGACAAGTTCCACGAATCTGTTTCACATGTCATTCCTGCACTCATTAAAAAGTGTGTCGAAGCCAAAGAGCAAGGTGCCGACAAGATCAGTGTGTGGGGAACTGGTGTTGCAAGCCGCGACTATTTGTTCGCCGACGACGCAGCAGAAGCAATTGTGCTCGCCGCGGAACTTCGCACAAGCGCCGAGCCTCTCAACCTCGGCAACAATCGCGAAGTCACCATCCGTGAAACCGCGGAAACGATCGCGCGCATCGTGGGCTTTGATGGCGAACTGGTGTGGGATTCATCACGCCCTGACGGTCAGCCACGTCGTCGCGTAGACGCAAGTCGTGCCGAGCGCGAACTTGGTTGGCATGCCCACACCGAATTTGAAGACGGCTTGCGACGAACGGTCGATTGGTACTTGGCTAATCGCGAGCTTGCTGAAAAAGATCCGAACTGAATCTGTGAACTTTCCCCCTCCGCAAATTCCGCCACCACGTCTACAGCGCCTGCGTTTTCCCGCACAACGCAGAAATCTCAATCCATATACGGCATCGCATGCAATCATCGCCGCCAACCTGGGGCTCTTCGTCTGGGGCTATATCTTCGACTTATTGCACCCAGGAACGTTGAACGGAATCTCTCAGTATCAATTTGACATGGGGCTCGCCCGCGAGTTTCTGAATGCTGGCGAGTGGTACCGACTGGTCTCCAGCGGCTTCTTGCATTTTGGATTTCTGCACGTAGGTATGAACATGTTTTTGCTGTACCAACTGAGCAGAATGCTTGAGCCAACACTTGGCTCGGTGAAGTTTGCGCTTGTCTATTTCGCTTCGCTACTTGGAGGCGCTGCTGGCGCACTCATCGCTAGCCCGAATGCACTTACCGGCGGCGCATCAGGAGCCGTGTTCGGCATGATGGCTGCTGCAATTGTTGGCATGCGTCAACGCGGAGTGAACCCGTTGCAAACAGGACTCGGCCTCACCTTCGTCATCAACATTGGACTCACGCTTGCCATTCCCAATATTTCAGTTGGCGGACATTTTGGTGGCGCAATTGCTGGCGCAGCATGTGGCATATTCGTGCTCGCTCCTGCACATTGGCGTCTTCCCCGATGGACCGAATTTGCACTTCCGGTGATCATTGGAATTGTTGCCACAGTTATTGCTGTGACACCCTCGCTGTAAGTTTTCAGCACTTCTCCCACTGTTCATTTCCTGCGACTTGTTCGCATTCACTACTGGAGGAACTGTGCTGAATCTCATCAGTGCACCACTTTCGCTCCCCCGAGCCCATCTCGACCCCATCGTTTCATCGCAAGACATCCTTGCGGTCCTCTCGCTGGCAATTCGACGCCCACTGTGCAATGAAGTAATCGCCATTCTTATGGATGACGAACAGCGTGGCATTGGGTTGCTGTCATTCGACGAACCACACTCACCCGCATCGCTCATTCATCAGCTCATTGGCTTGTGCAGCACTGCCGCAATCGCTACTTCGGTCGTTATCGCAAGCGTCCGTCCTCGCGAGTTATGGAAAACAGATGATCAATCTCAGTTGAAGTTCATGCGCCAACAATTTGCGAATGCTGGAATTGCCATGCGCGAATGGATCGTGATCAGCAAAGGTGCTGTCAGGCTTGTGCAGGAGTAATCGAAGTCAGTGGCAACCGCAGCCCGAGCCGCAACCACCGGCCGGGCGTGGTGCTGCTTTTTGTGGCGCCGATGCCCCACCAACTGAAGCAAACACGCTGAGCAACCGAACTGCATTGCCGTGCCCTTCAGGACATGTTGCAGGCAAGTCGGCTTCTGACATTGAACGTCGTTCTTCAAACACCGAGTCACAACTCTTGCACCGGAACTCATAGGTAGGCATGGCTCTAGTGTATGAACTGTGAGTACGCCCATGCCTCTTCAGACCAGGCCTGCAACCACTAAGCCAATTACCGAAGAGGTCCTTGAAACTGGCGAGCCAAGCATGGCCCACATTGTGAAAACAGAGCCCGGTGAGGACGCCGCAGCCAAGGTGCTTGAGGCTCGTATTTATGGAACTCCGCTCGAGGCCCTGTGTGGTCATGTGTGGGTTCCCTCGCGTGACCCAAAGCAGTTGCCGCTGTGCGATAAATGCAAAGACATTTACGAGACCTACCGCATGTTTAACGACGGGCTGAACGATCGCCCATCTGAATAGCTAACGAAAGTTACGCGCAGTTACTTTCGCAGCAACACGTAGTGGCGCAATGTGTTCGGCAACAACGTTGATAACTCCGCCATCGCCAACTTCTAGCCTGCCTCGCACCAGCAACGCACCAGCACCTCGCGCAACTTTTCGGTAGCGAGCCCAGCACCCAACTGAGCACACCACATTGATGTGGCCCGTTTCGTCTTCCAAGTTGATGAACGTAATACCTTGCGCGGTCATCGGTCGCTGACGATGCGTCACTGTTCCAGCAACCAATACTTTTTCATCGCCACGCGCACCACGCTGTGGAAGTTGTATTGCAGTGGCAACGCCCATGCGTTCAAGTTCGATGCGCAAAAACTCGGTGGGATGACCACTCGTTGAAACGCCAGTAGCCCATAAGTCGGCAATGGCTTCCTCCATTGGTTGCATGCCAGGCAAATGTGGCGACTCAACACCAGTAGTAACTCCATCAAGCGTTCCTGGACGCGACTGAATAACCGCACCCGCACTCCACAACGCATCGCGACGTTGCTGCCCAAAACTTTCGCTAAACACACC
The DNA here is from genome assembly GCA_903895515.1 of uncultured Acidimicrobium sp. Classification (GTDB taxonomy): domain Bacteria; phylum Actinomycetota; class Acidimicrobiia; order Acidimicrobiales; family Ilumatobacteraceae; genus UBA3006. Next base: position 7,786 of record CAITUB010000103.1, read on the forward strand.
CGCAGTAGCGAGCGCTTCCAATTGCGCAACATGCATCTGTGGAACTTTGCGCACCACATCTTCCATGCTGGTGTACGGCCTGTTGTCTGCAATGGCTTGTGCAACAACATCGCTCATGCCGCGCACCGAACTAATTCCCATTCGCAATGCCAAACCGCCTGCCGACTGCGCATTTCGCTCAAGCGTTGCGCCTGCGCACGACGCGTTGATATCGGGAGAGTTCACCACTACCCCATGCCGCTTTGCGTCCTGCACTAATGAATGCGGCGACCAAAACCCCATTGGTTGTGCATTGAGTAGCGATGCATAAAACGCTGCAGGTTCATGCAATTTGATCCACGCCGATGAATACACCAAGTACGCAAAACTCACCGAGTGGCTTTCGGGAAAGCCATAACTAGCAAATGCCGCCATCTTGGTAAATATTTGGTCGGCAATATCGCCGTGAATTCCGCGCTCTGCCATTCCTGCATAAAAACGATCACTGAGTTGTTGCATGCGCAACTGCGAACGCTTTGAACCCATGGCCTGACGCAGCTGGTCTGCTTCGCCAGGGCTAAAGCCCGCAATATCAATTGCCATTTGCATGAGTTGTTCTTGAAACAGTGGAACGCCAAGTGTTTTCCCCAAACTGTTTTCGAGCAACGGATGCAAATACGTAATTGGTTCCTGCCCGTTGCGACGACGAATGTATGGATGCACCGAGCCACCCTGAATAGGGCCCGGACGAATGAGTGCAACCTCCACAACAAGGTCGTAAAACCTGCGCGGCTTTAGGCGCGGAAGCGTGGCCATTTGTGCGCGCGATTCAATTTGAAACACACCCACCGTGTCGGCGCGACACAACATGGCATACACCTCGTCCTCTTGCGGAATGGTTGCTAGGTCTACGTGCACGCCACGAAACTGCGCAATAAAATCGACTGCGTTGTGCAATGCCGACAACATGCCAAGACCTAATAGATCGAACTTCACCAACCCCGCAGCAGCACAATCGTCTTTGTCCCACTGCAACACACTGCGCCCCTCCATGCGACCCCATTCCACTGGGCACACTTCGGTAACTGGGCGATCGCACATCACCATGCCACCCGAATGAATGCCTAAATGTCGCGGCGCGTCTTGCACCTGCTCGGCAAGTTGCAACACCTGTGCAGGAATGCTGTGGTCACCGCTGTTTACCGTGACGCCAATGGCACCCCACGCATCCACCTGTTTGCTCCATGCATCTTGTTGCCCTGGCGCAAAGCCAAGAGCGCGAGCCATGTCGCGCACTGCGGACTTCGCTCGATACGTAATGACGTTGGCAACTTGCGCAGCATGATGACGACCATGTCGTTGATACACGTACTGAATAACTTCTTCGCGTCGACCACTTTCAATATCGATATCAATGTCGGGCGGACCATCGCGTTCCGGAGACAGAAACCGTTCGAACAATAAACCCAGCGACACCGCATCGGCCTTCGTGATATCGAGTGAATAACACACCGCGCTGTTTGCCGCGCTGCCACGACCCTGACAGTAAATATTGGATCGCACACAGAACTGAATAATGTCCCACACCACCAAGAAATACCCAGCAAACCCGAGTGTCTCAATCATTTCCAACTCATGATCAATCACTCGCCATGCTCGTGCGCGCAGCGACAAATCTTCGCTCGAGTCATTCGGACGAATTCCATACCTGCGAGTAGCTCCGGCTTCAGCAAGTTTGCGGAGATACGAAATTTCATTCAACCCATCAGGACACGGAAACGGAGGCAGTTGCGGCGCCACCAATCGCAAGTCGAATGCAGCACTTGCTCCAAGTTCGGCAGCATGTTGCACCACACCCGGATACCGAGCAAAACGTCGCTCTTGTTCTGCCCCGCTGCGCAAATACGCAGTAGCTGCTGGCGGTAAACGTGGGTCAATGTCGTCCAAACTGGATCGCTCACGCACCGCCGCCACAGCGGTAGCAAGTTTGTGCTGCGCCGGTGTTGCATACAACACGTCGTTCGTAGCGACACACCCAATGTTGTTGCGATACGCGATGCGCGCAAACTCATCGTTGCGCACAGAGTCGAGTGGGTCGCCGTGATCCCACATTTCCATCACCACGCTGTCGCGACCAAACACCGAAACAAGTTGTTGCACTCGACGTTCAGCCATGGCTGGTCCATGGGAGTGCAATGCATGCGCCGCCACACCACTGCGACCACCAGTAAGTACCCACCAGTCCCCAACCGAGAATTCGGCAAGTTGTTCTATGCCAAACACCGGTTGTTCTTTACTGCCAGCAAGTTGCCCAGCACTAATTGCACTCGACAAATGTGCATACCCTCGCGTGTTGCGTGCGATCACCACAATGTCGCCCACTGCTTCGCCAACACTGCACTGCAACTCTGCACCAAACACTGTTGGCAACCCGAGTGCGCGAGCAGTTTGCGCAAAACGAACAATGCCGTACAACCCGTTGCGATCAGTAAGTGCAAGTGACTGCAACTCGAGTGCAACTGCTTGCTCAACTAACTGTTCTGGATGCGATGCACCTTGCAAAAACGAAAAGTTGGAACGGCAATGCAACTCCGAATACGGAACCTTCCCCATGCCCTCAGGGTAGCGAACATATGTTCGCTTTTAGGTTGCGGCTACAGCAGGCGGCGAACGGCGCGCAGGCAACCAGCAAGGCCTGCGTCAGACATATCGATTGCTGTGTCCCAATCAAACCAGCGCACGTCTTGGCTTTCATCGGCACCTGGGGCCGGATCGGCATCGGGTGCATACATCAGGTAGCGCAGGTCGAGATGGGTGTGACCACGCGGGCCAGGGTGCACGTCTAGGTGCACCAGCCAGGGGCCAGTTGCGGGGTGTACTACATCAAGACCGGTTTCTTCCCTCGCTTCGCGCAAGGCACCCTCTGCTGGTGTTTCGCCAGCATCAATGTGTCCGCCTGGTTGCAACCACATGTTGAGTCGCTTATGCAGGTGCAGCACTACGCCGCGGTCGCCAACAACAATTCCTGAACCCGTGATGTGCGTTGGATCGGAAAACTCATCGAAGGGCTTTACCAACGTTGGTGCAATGTCGAGAAATTTTGTTACCGATTCGCGTTCGCGTTCGTCGCATGGAATGGCAGCACTGAACTGTGCGCACAGTTCTTGCACCAGTTGTGCATCGGATTTGGCGTTTGCCTTCACATTCATGACGCAGAAAATCTATCGGGATTGAGTGAAAAATATTCATCCGTAGCGAGCAACCACCCACCACTGCCCGTGTTCCCTTACAACTACAAGGGCTCGCGTAGTTATTGCAGTGTCATTACGGCTGACTACAAGCTGCATTCTTACCATTCTGCGCTGTCGTGAAGTGTCCCACCACCGCTCCTCTACTGGCCACGGACCAGCCCACGACAACACGTTGTAACGATGTTGTTGCAACACCACAACATTTGGTTCTGCACTTAACTCATGTCTTCCGCTTACGGTTACATCTTCACCATCTGCATCACATACCAATACTGGTAATGGGTCGTCATACACAACAGAAGGAGATGGAGTTGGCAACGCACCATTCCACTGAGCTTCCGTTGTCACGTGCGACAACGCGCGACGTTCAACGTCGACAACTGCAGCAGACGTAAACGCGAATACTTCGGCTGGGTCGCGACCACCGCGCCACTCGGGAACGCGAACCGATTCAGCCCCGAGCATGGCGGTAAGGCGCTCGATGGCCCGCGAAGCCCACTCGTCGGCTTCGGTGCTGTCGCCCCACAACCCCAGTTGGCGGCCCTCTTTAGCCCTTAGCCCTATTGGGGAAAGCCGAAATAGCACCACCCCGCTGGTGACCCCGCGGCTGGCTATCCAGGCGTCCAACTGCCAGCGCACCCGCTCGGCCATGGCGGCGGCGGTAAGCCCTTCAGGTTGATACCACACGCGATCGTTTTGCTCACCGTGATCGGTGTGCAACGAAATGTGCAAGCGAACGCAACTTGCGCCGTGATTACCCAAGTGCACAACTAATTCATGTGCTGTTTCGCGTGCAGTAAGCACAACTACATTCACGTCTTCTACTGGCGTGTCGAATCGATATGTACTCGCTCGTTCAGGTGGTGGCGCAACAACAATTGGTGGGTGTCTATCAAGACCTCGCGCAAGCCGTTGCATTTCATTTCCAACAGGACCAAAACGCCCAACCAAAATGGATGATTGAATTTCGGCAATGTTGCCGAGGTGAGCAAGGCCTAGTCGCTGCAATAACGACACCACATTGCGATCAATTTCGGCGAAGTCTGCAAGTACCGACACCGGAAGCACTGCCAAACACTGCGCACTTTCATTCGGTGCAACAACACGTGGTAGTCCAACAGATGCAGCACTGCGCGCAGCGATCATTGCAGTGAGTCGGCCATCGGCAATACCCACACCAAACGGAATGCGTTGACCTTGCGCCAACTTGTGCAGTGCTGTTTCGGCAATGACAGTAAGTCGCTGTGCCAACGCGTCGTCGCCACCCACATATCGCGAAGGGCCACGCGTAGCCAACACCACAACCCCTGGCATGCTCACCTCCACCAGTGGAACTAGCTCGGCAATGGCATGTACAACGGGCTCGAACATCAGCCGATCACGCTCGGGGTTATGCGCCGCAATATGCATATTTGGGCACGTTGCTTGGGCTTCGCGTTTACGCATACCCACTTGCACGCCTTGCTCGGCAGCGGCTGCCGTGCGGGCAATCACCCGTTGCGCATGCAGCACCGCCACTGCGTCAAACACCTGTCCACGTGCATGCAAGTCGCACTGCGCAGCAACGGCCTGCCAGTCGGGGCACGCAACAACAGCCACGCGTGTTGATTCTGTGTTCATGGCAAGCGTTAGCCAACAAAGTGCAGCGAGTGTTGCCGTGCTTTAGGCACTCGCCTACCACTTACCGCAACCTGCACATCGCGACCCTGCACATGACCCGCGCCGCGTTCAATGCCGTGCCACTTAGTTGTAGCGGTATTCATAATGACATCGGGTTGAAATACCGATTGCACAGCCGACTGACGCGTTGTGCCGATGAGCACTAACGCATTTCTCCTGGCCTGAATGCGCGTTTGCACACGTCGTGCATCGGCCTCAGTAATGCCGTGTGGAACTTCCA
>CAITUB010000104.1 GCA_903895515.1 uncultured Acidimicrobium sp.
AAACCAGTGCTGCCCGCACGGCCGATCATGAGAGCGGCGATCATGCCCTCAGTCTATTGGTTAGATCAATCCGCGCTTTCGAAGTCCATTGACCAGATTGGTGCTTGCTTCAACTTCCATAAGGTCGCGGGTTTCACGTGCGTATGAACCCATATGCGCGGTGACCTGGACATTGGGAAGTTGAAGCAATGGGCCCGTGTAAGGCTCGTCTTCGAAACAGTCGAGTGCCGCACCAGATAAATGCTGAGACTTCAATGCCGATTCAAGTGCAGACTCATCAATAAGACCACCGCGCGAAACATTCACAACAATCGATCCAGGTTTCATCTGCGAAATGTTGTGTGCATTCAGAATGTGATGAGTTTGATCATTGATTGGAACGTGTAAGGAAACAATGTCGGCTTGGCGCAGCACTTCGTCAAGTGAGAACAATTCAACGGAACTATGTGAACTGACTACTGGATCAAAAGCGATGACACGCGATCCAAATGCTTGTGCCAGTTTGGCAACCGCATTTCCAATTCGTCCAAGGCCGATTAGCCCAATTGTTTTCGTTGCAAGTAGCGAACCCATTATTGGAGTCCAACTTCCGGATCGCATCTTTGCATCTGTTGCAGAAATATGTCGCAATGAATTCAACATGTGCGCAATCGTAAGTTCGGCTACCGCCTGGGTAGGTGCATCTGGAGTATTGAAAACATCAATACCGAGTCGACTTGCAGCATCCAAATCAACGCTGTCTAACCCGGTGCCACATCGAGCGATTACTCGGAGCGATTTTGCGTTCGATAACACGCGATCGGTGAGTGGTTCTAGCCCTGCCAAAATTGCAATCACATCATTGGCAACAAGTTCAGCGATCTCGTCTTCGCTGAGTCGCCGCCCGTGAGGGTTCATTTCAATAGCGATGCCGGCGTCGTGGAGGGACTTTGCCTGGGCGAAATTGCCCAAACTGAATGAAGAAGTAGTGATCAATACTTTTGACACGATGGTCAACCTATCTGATATTTAGTAGTTCAGAATTGCAATGCTTTCGCCAAGAACCGAACAGGGTCTGAAACAGTTCGTGCGTATTGATCAGTGAATTGTTTACGGGCATCAATGGTCGCTTGCGAATTCCACCATCCATCAACGTCATCCCAAATTGAGTTGATAAACGAAGATGCTGATTCCGGTGTTCGATGGAATATTCCAACTTGTTCTAATGCATCAAAAACCGCTTCAGCGCTTCGCCTGACCTTCATGTATGAGTCGCTCCACGTGATGATTGTTGGAGCGTGCAAAGCAATAGATTCAGGAATTGAGGTTCCGTTGTGCGCGATAAGCACCAAGCGACTTTCGGCAAGTCGCTTCTGAAATCCAACTCCTCCAGCATCTTGGCTGATGTTTGGACTATTCAACTTCCACCAATCAATCTGCGATGACCCGGCATCTTCGTGAGCATGATGTATTCGAAGAAGAACCTTCGAACGTATATCAGGGAGTAAACCATCAACAGTTAACTTCAAGTGGTCAAGGTACATTGAACTTTCTGACGTATCTGAAAACATTGATCGAGGGTACTTCCAAAGCTGGTCCGTGATCACGAGCAATGAGCCCTTTGGATTTGGTAAATGTGAAGTTCGACCAACTAGTGGTAACGCGAATCCTTTATATGTAGGACCACTCGATTCCCATCCCCAGGTGATGTATCGGTCGGCAACGAGATTTTCATGGCGTTCTGAGAACGATGGAAATTCGGAGATTCCGTAGTTTCCACCGTGCTGCGCGAGGACTAGTCGACTGCCGTTTTCTGTCGCCAGTGCTGTCCAATAATTAAACACATCGTCATAGAGGTGGCGGTTAGCGGTAAAAACAATTCGAGGAAAATTTCTCGAATTCCATGGTTTCGCAGAATGAGATAGGGAGTTGTATCCCTCGATGTAAACGTTCGGCATATATTTTGGAAGCAATGCAAGAACGGTCTCAGCATTGCTAGATACCAATCCTCTTGTCCTGCTTATGAGAACCCTCTTCTGATGGCTATTAGTCGAGGTAGGAATTTGCGAATTTCCCAGATGTCGTGGGAGTCGACCAAATCGAAGCTGGAGCAAACTTTCAATGTAACGAGGCAAGTAGGTAGCAGAAACGAACGGCTTACCCAGTTTCGCTTTCATGGTCTGAGTCGTTTGGACCTCATTAGTCGGCCTAGATACAGCAGTCTGACTTGAGAACTCTTTCGAGTACCTAAGCACATCTGCATGGAGCGATTCAACGAAGATTGTGGTTTTTGCTTGTTGGTTGAATTCTCTGAGTGAAACGGAAGGTTGAGTTTCTGTAAAAACGTTTTCGAATTCGCGATGCTGATGCATGTCATAAATGCGAAACATGACCATGTCAACAAACTGCTGGAGCCATGCACCGACAAAAATGTTCCAGTACCTAGTGCTGTAGTTAACAGAATGAATCTCGTTGAGATTCAACGCAACCTGGTCCAAAACCTGTTGAAATACAACGTTGGTTTCATCAAACCACTCAGACTTGGAATCAATCAACGACAGTGATCCTTAATTCAATCGCTTGAAGCCTGAGCTACACGTCGGACCGTCAAGCAGAGCATTTACGTCACGTCCGTCTTCACATTCTTTGATTAATGCAAAGACTGGTTCAAGTTCAGCAAAGAAACGGTCAACAATTTCCTTCGTGTGAACAGTCGCAACATAAACACTCGTGCCAGCAAGGTATGACTTTTTCAGCATCTCTTGCGTAATAAGGGTTTTGTATTCAAGTGCGAACTTCGAGTCAACTGAAAAAGAAGTCAGTGCAGGTAGGCCACTGGTTTTAATTGCAATTCCGGTTGATTCGGCAATCGATTGCCACTGTTCGGTGATGTAAACGCCCATCTTGGTAATGATTTCCCAAGATTTCGTTTGTTCCATTACATCAAGAGTCGCAAGAGCTGCAGTCGGCCCAATCCGCTCAGTCCAGAATGTGCTGCTGATGAACGTGTTCTGGGCCGCTTCCATTACGGACCGCTTACCGAGAACTGCGGTGATCGCGTATCCGTTGCCTAATGCTTTGCCAAACATTGCCATGTCTGGTTCAACGCCATACATCTTGTGGAGTCCACCAAATGTTTGTCTGAAACCAGAAGTGCATTCGTCGAACATCAACACGATTCCGTGTTTGGTAGCAAGGTCACGTACCTTCTGTAAGAAGTCATCTTCCGGGCCAAAGTTTCGTGAAACTTCCATCATGATTGCGCCTAACTCATTCGTTGAGATGAGCGCTTCAAGTTCGTCAATTCGGTTGTAGTTAAATGTGAGGACTGAACCACGAAGATTTTCGGGTACGCCATTTGGTTCAAGGCCTGGGAGCAAATGCCCAGCCAGGGTGTTTTCGGTACCCAGGTTTGCAGCCAAGTACCAGTCATGCCATCCGTGGTATCCACAAATTGCAACTTTTGATTTCCCGGTCGCTGCTCTAGCGATACGGATTGCAATGGCGTTAGCTTCACCACCAGTGCGAGCAAATCTTGCCATTTCTGCCCATGGATGTATCGCTACTAATCGCTCTGCCAAGTACACCTCTTCAGGGCAATTGAGCGTGCTCATGTTGCCGTCGCGAACTGTCTGTGCAACCGCAGCATCAACTTCTGGGTGACCGTAACCAAGAGAATTGGTGCCAATGC